>JBDLRR010000253.1:0-6715 GCA_039799985.1 Pseudomonadota bacterium
ACTTGGGGTTTTCGGTCAAATTCAGGTGAACTTGAGATTTGTTTGAAAGTGAAAAATGGCTTGAGGTCTTGGAGGGATGCGGCAGTTATGGCATACAGGGCCAAAGTCAAAGCCCGGGAACACCTTACCTTTCGGAGAGATTCACCTTGGATTCATCGACACGCCCTTTTTTGCGATGGCCCAACATGCCTGGCTTACAATCAGTTCAGGAACTCGAAGTTGACGGTATTACTCTGACTCGACTTCGCGAGCTTGAAAAAGGTCCGATGTTTGTGACGTCATTGAGCGCGGTTCGTCAGCGTGCGGAATCCTATGTGGGTCGACTTGCGAAACACTTTCCAAGGTCGAAAGTCTTTTATGCCATCAAGGCAAATGCAGCGCCTGCTGTTTTGAAAGAAGTGACCAGCGCCGGATGCGGAGTTGATATTGTTTCAATCGGCGAGTTTCGTGCCGCACGCGCCGCCGGAGTAAAAGCCTCTGAAATTTGCTTTGCTGGAGTTGGAAAACTTAAGTCCGAAATCGTCGAAGCCTATGAGGCCGGCTTGGGAGTCATCAATGTTGAACACGCCCAGGAACTTTCCTTTGTGCTCGAATTTTGGATGGAAAAGCGAAACGAACGTGCCCGTCGCGCTCCTCCAACCGGAGCATCGTTTCTTGAATTTCAAACCAACAATGAACCACAGCCTCTGGTTGCAATTCGTTTAAATCCTTGTGTTGAGTCGCAAACCCATCCGCACCTCAAGACGGGCGCACTGGATTCAAAATTCGGGATGCTTCTGGCGCAGATTGAAGACTGGGTTGAGGCGACCCGATTGAGGTTTTCGAAGCAAGGTCAGTTCGATGCGCAAGCTTTTGCCGACTTTGTTGGACCATTGCGTGGACTGCACGTTCACATTGGTTCCCAATTGCAGAGTCATGATGTTTTTCCGTTGGTTGTGCAACGCATCAAGGAATGTGTGTTGATGCTGCAAGGCAAGGGAGTCGTGATTGATCATCTTGATCTGGGCGGAGGTCTTGGGGTTGGACCCGCTGGAGTTCCGGTTGACGCTTCAGACATTGATTCACACGTTGATTTTCAGGCCAGAGCTTTGAAAGAGATGATCGGGGCTGAGCCGACTTTGCAGATTCTCTGGGGCGCTGGTTGCGAAAAACTGAGCGTGTGTTTGGAGCCAGGCCGCAGCATGGTGGCCAGCAGTACGGTTTTTCTGAGTGAAGTTTTGTATGAAAAAGCCAACCTGGATTCTGTGCGTTTTGCCTACGTCGATGCAGGTATGAACGCGTTTCCACGCCCTGCTATTTATGGCGCTGAACATGCAACAGCGTGTGCCAACAAACCCAACACCAATTTGATTCCATACAAGGTGTTTGGTCCTGTGTGTGAAAGTGGCGACGTGCTTGCCCGTGATGCGCGCCTGCCGCAGCTGCATGCAGGTGACGTGGTCGTTTTTTTTGAAGCTGGTGCATATTGTCGCTCGATGGCGAGTCACTACAATTTGCGCACGATTCCCGCAGAAGTTTTCGCCCGCGATGGCCAGATTGAAGATTTCATTGCGGCCCTTGACCCCACGGCGGCGCTCGATCCGCAATTTGCTCAAGCAGACGCATTCGCGTCGACAGTTGCTGCACGCAGAAGTGTTCGTATGTTCGACGAAAAGAAGCCGATTCCGGCCGAAGTGATGCAACGAGCCCTCGATCATGCGCTGCTCGCGCCCAATTCATCCAATCTGCAAATGTGGGAATTCTATTGGGTCCGGAATTCCGGGAAGAAACAAAAACTCGTCAAGGCCTGTTTGTCGCAGCCGGCTGCGCGCACAGCCAGTGAATTGGTGGTCTGTGTTGCCCGCACAGACACCTGGTCAGCCAATCGGCAGAGGATGCTCGATGTCCTGGGCCAGGCAAAGACGGAAAAGGTTTCGAAGTCGGTTTTGAAATACTACGAGAAGCTATTGCCGTTTGCCATGAATCAAGGACCCTTGGGGCTTTTTGGACTGCTCAAAGCGATTGGAGTCTGGTGCGTTGGGGTTTTCAGGCCAGTGCCTCGTCAACCAACGTCACGCTCAGACATGCGTGTTTGGTCGGTCAAATCCACCGCTCTGGCATGCGAGAACCTCATGCTCTCGCTTCGTTCCCAGGGCTTTGACACGTGCGCCATGGAAGGCTTCGACTCCGTGCGGGTCAAGAAGTTGATCGGATTGCCGCGACGTGGTTGCGAAATTGTCATGGTGGTTGGAGCAGGTGCCCGAAAACCAGAGGGGGTTTACGGTCCACGGGTGCGCTTCGATAAAAGATTCTACGTTTTTGAAGTGTGATGAATCACGAATGTGAAGGCTGGCTATCCCAGCTCGGCTGAGGCCGAGCGTCAGGTCGAGGGTCAGCGTCCCCTGTTTGCAGCCAAGTGGTCTTCGTAAATCGAGCGCGGGATCACAGCCAGAGTTGCGCCCCAAGGATTGCGGGTTGCTTCGGGAATCTTTGCGATGCCCTTAATGTAACCAGCTTCCATCCGGTAATAACCGTCAGCCGATTCTCCGACTGGCAGGCCTTTTTCATTGAGTTTGGCGCCAACGCCCCAGCTGTTCTTGAACAAAAGCGCATCAAGCTCTTCAGATGGCTTTGCCAGTTCTGTTTTCAGTGTGTCATCCGAAACTGCTCCGCGTGTTCCGCCCTTGTTGATGAAGTCGGTCACAAGAACCAAATGTCCGCCATCCCGACCATAGTTTGACCAAAAATAGTCTTTGGTCGTGGAATCGGCCTGGAAAGAGTCACCCGAAATACGGTCAACATTGATTGGAAATGCCAGCGGAACACTGTGGCCGAGCGACAAGGTTTTCTTCACAAGCTGGATGAACTCGGGAATGTCGGCTTCCTTTTGAATTGCTATGGCTTCCCAGTCGTCGGCATTAAATTTCAAGACGTTTTTTGCAAATTCTTGCGACGTCATGAAGGTGCCTTGGTATTGAAAGTAGGCAGGCGGACGAGATGGAAATGCGGTTCTATTGCGACCCACCAGGATGAGGTCTTTGATTTGTTCAATTGTCAGTTTTTGGATGATGAGACCATCCGCCATGGCCTGGCGGACATTCTGGCGAACGGCCCGTGCGAGTTGATCACGTTGTTCTGCGGTTTTGATTTTAAATGACCAGGCGCTTTCAGGAACGGCACCGTTGAGTTTGATGAGCGCCATGGCGTCGTGCTGCACGTACTTCGAATCTGTGTACATTGCTGCGAGGTCTTTGGTGGTGCGGGTTGCCCATCCCTCGGGGATCTGGCCACGCATCATGAACTCCACGAGATCTGACGATGCCATGACCGCGAACTGGGCGCGCAATGCTTCTGCCATGTGCTCAAACGCCAAAGCCTCTTCGGAGATGTCGGCCTTGAGATTTTCTGTGCGAAGGAGTTCGCTCTCAATGAGGGCAGTGGTTCCATAAGCCCAGCAAATGCCAAAACGACCTTGGTCTCGTACTTCAGTTTGGGGAATGGCAACCGTTTGCAGTGAACTGTCTTGAGCCACATATGGCTTTTGGCCACAAGCCGCCGCGAGAAAGGTGAAGGTCAAAGCACTCAAATACGAGAATTTTGATATTTTGAGCATCTTTGTGGTCCCTCTATCTGTTCTTTGACTGACTGTTCGGACAAAACCTCTAGTCGGAAATCAGATTTTGGGCAAGTCGATTCAAGGACATCTTTCCAAAGAAGAATCCATCCCAAAGTTCACGTCGCTCCCGTCGACGTTGGCCTGCAGACCCAATTGCGGGAACGGCCTGACGCCTGCTCCTGCCAGCTGGAATTTGAACTGGGTCGTAAACGGGGCAAAGCGGGATGCCTGGCAAAATGTTTTATTGAATGCTGGCTGCATGATCTGTGTGTTGGTCACGTTCATCAGGGCATTGTTGAGAGCCTGGTCGGGTCGGAACACAAGGTTGATTTGGTTTAAAGGGACGAGGGTCTGGAACAGGTATCCATTCGACGAGATACCTCCGCTCACGAGTCTGTCTTTCATAACGCCCACTACCAAAGTCTGGGTGAGCGTGCGCACGTAGTAACCTTGAGGAATCGTAACGGTTGCAGTGAAATTGCAGACCGTGTTGGTTGTGAGTTTTCCACCACCAAAACGGGCAAGTTTCGGAAGTGAGACTCCCCAGGTGGTCAAAATAATCGAAAGATCACCGCCAGCAGCACTCCAGACCACGTTGTCGAGGTGTGGATTGTTGGGGTCTAGACGGCAGGGCGTGCCATCGCCACTTCCGCTGGCTGTTACCGAGTTCCAAACAAGGTCTTCGGCACGAGCAGCCTCAGCTGGCAGGAGCGATGCAAAGAAACACGCAAGTATCGCGCGGCAAAAGAGGGTGGCAATGCGGGACGTGCGACTTGAGTGCTGCATGGCGGTCACCTTTCGGGAGCTTAAAATTCAGTCTTTTTGTTTTTCTTTTCTTAATTCGTGCATTTTTCGAGTTCGACAGCCAATTCAAGCTGCTTGTCCTCTGCCAACTGCACGAGTGCTGAGTCGGGCTGATTTTTGCGCGCGGCGATGAAGGTGTAGTCAAAGCCGAGCATTTGCGAGGTTCCACAGCCCTTGGGGTTCATTTTGGCCATCATCAAGGCTTCTTCAGATGGCTTGCCATTCACCACAACAATCTCGTCGGCGTTGCGGATGGTTTGACCAGGTTCGATTTCCTTGAGGGACTGGCCCACAATTTCGCCGTCAAGGCGCAATAGAAATTGAAGCTTCAGGCCAACGTCGGCGTCTTTTGAATAGACGACCGGTGTTCGGGCGGCCACGCTTTTAATCCTCATTTTGCCTTGAGGATCGGCAACCATCCTGAGGGCACACTCGCGCGCAAAGGTCATGCTTGTCGCCTTGTTTTCAGGCGGCGAAGAAAGCTTGTACGCCGGAAGCTTGAACTTGAGGACCAGGAGCGAAGAGTTGGACGTTGCATTGGAGCGGATGCCCTGGAATTCAACGTCGCCCGCTTTTTTCATAAAGGCTCGGCAACCAGAACCCGCAGCCGTCCAGTCCTTCAGCACGAGGTTGGCATCTTCGGATTTTGCGGCAGCCAGGCCGCGCTTTGGCAGGCCCGATATGACGAGCGAACCAGCGTTTGCAAGAAATCCGGGCAAGAAGCTCGCGAGAATCACCAGACGGTTGCGGGTTTTCATGGCGCTGTCTCCGTAGGGTCAGTTCATTGTGCAGGGCAGAATGCCAGTGCTCCGGGACGAACTTCGAACTTCACGTCGAGACCGTCGATGGCCAACTGAGCCTCGTCATAAATGTTGTTCTTTTCGATGCCCACAGCCAGGTTCGAGTTGTAGATGCCTTTGGGCTGACGACCAAAACACCATGTTCTGAACCATGCCGATGCCGTTGGGGTGTTGACCCGGAACGCGTCGGTACGGCTGATCTGCTCGAGAGGCGAGTTCACGATAGGGCCCCAGTTGTAGCCGCGCGAAAGAACAGGCAGCGGATAACCGAAGAACGATGAGTTTGCAGAAACCCGTGCCGTGGCACCCGCTCCTTTGACCACACCATACGTGATGGTTTGGGTCAGGTCTGCAAGATAAAGGCCGCGGGCAACTTCAACCGGGACAACGATGCGGCAGTTGGCTCGACCCGTGAGTGACTGGTCGCCCGAAGGCAACGCAACGCCCAGGTCTGTGAGCAGGACAGAAAGTGTATTTCCTGCATCGATGAAGAAAGTATTGATATCCTTGATACAAACCTGCTCGGATGATGCGCCGACGCGTTTGCTACCACCCGAAATAGCGCGGGCGGTGTCCCAAATGATGGTGCTTTGGGCAAAAGCACTGGACGAAATTGCAAGTCCTGCAAGAGCGATTGATGCAACGTGTTTCATGGAAACCCCCTGAATAATCTGGGTTGTTCATTGACAACACAACCGCGTGTCGTCTGTCTGAACAATAACCAAGTCGACCGGGTTAGTCAAATTTTCTGGATATTAAAATTTTTGAGTACACAAAAAAGAATGAAAAGCCAAAAAAACGTCAAGCCCCTGAATTGTTGAAAAAAACAGTCGATAGCAATGAATCCAGTGAAAGGTGGGGACTTTTGGAAGCACCGATGACATCAACAAGTGAAAGGCCAGCTGCAAAAACTTCGGTGGCGATCAAAAACGACCGGATTGTCCAATCTGCTCGCATGAAAAAGCAAGTTTGGATTTGGGTCGCAGCTGTTTTCTGCGTGATGGTTGTGTTTGCATACTTTTACGGGACGTCACCACGCGCCAGAGATTTCGAAAGAAAAATTGTTTGGGCGCATCAATTCGAGATGCGCGACAAGTTCAAACAAGAGCCGCAAATAGATCCACGCCTGAAGATTCTCATGTTGGACGATTCGACGGTTCAAATCATAAAGCGCTCAGGGCTCAATCTGAACGAATGGTCTGCGTTTTTGAATTTCATCGACAAACACCGGCCTGCGAGCATCTACATCGATAAGATTTTTGGCATGGTTGATGAGGATTCAAGCGTTCTTCAAGATGCCATGCCCACCTTCCGCATGTTGAAGGCCCCGGTGTCGATAGGTTCATTCACCACGCCACAACAAATTCCAGGAAGAGATGAACTCATGCGCAAGGCGAGCCAATTCAAGGCACGCAACTATCTTCCGGATTCTCTGGCCGACATTCCCGAACAAACACTCAGGGAAAAAATCAAGGACTTGAATCTGAGGGACAGAAGCAAGGCGTTTGTCTATGGT
>JBDLRR010000254.1:0-3696 GCA_039799985.1 Pseudomonadota bacterium
AGACCCTCATGTGGCTCTTCCAATCGAATGACGGAGTAACCAGGTAGACCATGCTCCACGGCCTTCAGGATCAGTTTCGATTCCATTTCAGACATCAAGCGGGGGCGCTGCAGCAACAAAACATAACGTTTCGTGCCGACGTTGTTCGACATTTTGTTCAGAAACTGGGCCGACTCCATTAGACGTCACACCTCCACAGGGGAGTATATGAAAAAGAGCATTCCAAAACCGCGGCACAAATTGCCGCAATCCAGCTCTCGTCAGAGAATCGGGCAGAGGCTGCAAATATTACTGTCACAGGCGCAATGGAATTCGGTTTCAGTTGACGGTTTTTCCGATGGTCAAACCAAACGACGTGCGTGCCGGATCCGCCAAGGCCCGCGCAACTTCAAACCCCAACGCCTGATCTTTGGCTCCAAACAAGGCACCGAACAAACGAACGCCCGCGAAAAGCGATTGGGATGTCCGGGTATCGACCGTCCCCCGCCGTGCTGCCTGAAGATCATCAAAGGCCACCACATGTGCGGCATAAAAGACTGCATGCTGAAATAGAATCGAACTCGCCACTGAAGCGTTCAGATTCTGGGCCAACGTGTTTCTTATCTCGGAACGCATCACGAGATACTCGTTTGACATAAAGGACTTTGAGGGCCATCCCGGAACAGATCTGAGTCCCACATCAATCGGCTTTTCACTCAGGCCATAATTAAAGCTTTCGGACCATGTCAGCCGCGGAGCAAGGGGCAGAGCCGCTGAAAACGTCCATTCCTGTTCAGGCTGCGGCATCGATTCTTTCAACGCTGTCAACGTCAGTGGACGCCTCAACCAAATTTTCAATCCAAGACCATCCGGATAAAGAAGACTGCCTGTACCTTTGTCGACGGAATATGATGCACTCAGGAAAGATGGTGGTGCCTGAACCAACTGCGTCGTCGAGGCAAGCGAAATGCTTGTACGGCTCTCTTTGAAAATCGAGGGAATGTTCGTGGACACAGACAAATCAAGGTAATTTTTTTCAAATTCGCGCCGCCAACCCAAAAGCAACGATCTGTTCCATTCGTCACCGGTCTGAAAGGTCTGAAATTGGCTGCGCAGAGTGATATCCGAACGCCGCGAATCATAATTTAATGCAAAAGCCTGAATCACTGTCCTGATGGGACGAGGCCACTGCAGTCTTTCACCCGAAATAGCCCTGTTTGGTGACATCACCTTTACGGATTCAATTTGACTATCCAACTGCTTCGAAGAGTTGTCGGCACTGTCGGGATTATGCACCTCCAGCACCTTTTCGGCCGTTCGGGTGACCGCGGAAAGGCGCAGGGAATCACGAGCCAGGCGACCATCCGTTGAAAAAAAGAAGTCTGTCGTTGAAGAAGGCCTGACCAATGCGCGGCTGAGTTTCAGTCTTTTGCCCTCGCCCTCTTTGACTTCGATTTTTTCTTCAACGACCCAAGCCGGAACCAATCCCGTGTCCATCGGCACGATGCAACTTTCATTCGTCTTTGCAGAACTCAAGAATATTGCGAATTCTGAGGCCGTTTTTTCCGCGTTCAAAACCGCCATCGCCTGTGTCCGAATCTGACTTTGCAATTCCTCTTTGGCGCATGCATTTATTCGTCCCAACAATTCAGCACCCCTGAACGGCGCGAGAAAATCATTCAGGGCACTGTAGTCAATGCGGCTTGCACCCTCTTCTCCACCAACAAACACAGCGTTGTTGACGAATGCACTGCCCTGCTGAATTGCACGAAAGAAAGGTAAGAAAGAAAGTTGATCAGACAAGTTCTTCAAAAATGACAGTCTCGGAAAGGCCTCTTGCAACCAGATCTCTGCAAGAATTCGGGCAACAGTCTCATTCCGTCGAAACGCTTGCCACGAGTCCAATTTCTGATTCTCACTTCCTGTCAACAAATGACGTGCAAGCGAGCGCGCAAGTGCCCGAAAAAGGGCAGCTGAATGATATTCACTCAAAACCGGAGTGACCTTGCCAAAAGACCCGTGCAATTGAATTTCACCCAACTGTTCGGTGACCAATTGCTCAATCGTGAGGTCCTTGAACAACTTGACCTGCCATGCCTGTTCACTTGACGTCGCATCGTTTGCGAGTGCCTTCGAGGCAACCTTGCGGAAGATTTCAATTGCTCCGCGCAGATCGTTCCATTCCAAACCAGCACTCGCTGATGAACCCGCGACTTCGCCCACCGAGTGCCTAAATTCGAACATCAACAACGGTGCGGACCTTCGAAAATGAATGGGTGGAGGCAAGCCGTTGAAAACGATCGACGCCTTGCCATCACTTGATGCTGCGCAGCGGTTGCACCAAACTCCTGAATTGTTCGCACTGTTCGTCAAGTTCAGCCGGGTAAATACCGGTGCTTTTTTCCAGACCGGGAAGACGGGACCCGAGAAAGTTGCATCTCCATTTGAAAATTGTGCAAAATTTCCAACCCCCAAACGTGGATGAAACTCAAATTTGATGCTCACAAATCGACAAAGCGCAACTCCACGTCGGGTTTGCCCGCGGCCTGAATACTGCTTGTCACCGATGAGCAGAATCCGTTCGTTATCCTGAAACTCAAACGTCACGTCCTGCATCGGCAATGATGACATCTTTTGAGCGATATCTTGCGGGCTCGATGGACAAGAGGAATGCGAAGATGAGGTTTTCACTCCCTTGACCAAAATGGCTCCCAGGCTTTCATCAGAAAACGGCCATTCAAAATCCGGAGCCCCCGAGTGGAATTCACGCTGCTCGCGGCTCATGCCTTTCTGGTTGCCACTCTCGACGAGGTCACGATTGGGCAACAGCCAAAACGAATCAGTTTCATCCGCGACATTTTCACTTGAGCGGGGAAGCGCGTAAACGACCTCACCAACCAGCAATTTTCTTTCGCTGTTCCAATTTAGCTGTCCGTGGGCCAAAGCGGCCCCCTGGGCACTCCCGACAAAAGACAACGAGGCAATAAAAATGCCAACAAAATTGAGCAGACAAACAAAAGCTGCGCATTTGCAATTTGACCACAGACGCAGCAATCGCGTATCCATAATTCCAATCTTTCGAAGCTGAGGTTGGCATGGAGTTTTTGAACGACGAAGAAGTGTCTCGCACCCTTGAAGGCGCATCAAGCATTTCGCCCTTCGAGGAACTCAAAAAACAGGCCGAAGCCATCCTTTTTGCCGCCGAACATGCCATGGAAGTAAGCGAAATCCGCAATATTATTGGAGAAGTGTCGTTGTCGGACGTGCGTTTGGCTCTGCGCGACCTCATGGCAGACTACGCTCCTCGAGCATTTTTTCTTTTTGAATGCGGCGGAAAGTACCAACTGAGGACCCGACCAGAATTCTCTGAACTTGTCAGAAAGCAGTTCGCCAGCAAACCCCGTTCACTCTCCAAGTCTGCCCTCGAAACCTTGGCAATCGTCGCCTATCGCCAACCGGTGACACGCAGTGAAGTGAACACCATTCGGCAGGTCGACTCATCGTCAATCATGACAGCACTTAAAGAAAAAGACTTGATCGCCGTTGCCGGAATCCGCAAGGAAGTTGGCAGCCCCATGGAGTACAAGACAACCCAACGGTTTCTGGAAACTTTTGGCCTCAAGACTTTGACCGACCTTCCGACCCTGCGGTCGCTTCAAATGAAGCCCGAGGACCAAGAGCAAATGGCTCACGCCCTTGCCACTCTTAATGGGGAGG
>JBDLRR010000255.1:0-3293 GCA_039799985.1 Pseudomonadota bacterium
TGATGATGGTCGTGATGATGGTCGTGGTGATGGTCGTGATGATGGTCGTGGTGATGGTCGTGACCGCCATGCCCCCAACCCAGCAAATAAGCACTTACAAGATTCACAACCAATCCCACAGCAGCGACGACAAGAGCTTCGTTGAAATTCACCGCCACCGGATTCATCAACCTCTGAATGCTTTCAATAAACATCCAAGATGCGATCAACGCCAAAAGCACTGCACTGGTGTATCCACCCAATGACAATATTTTGCCTGTTCCAAAATTCATCCTCCGGCTGAACTGGCGAGATGACGTCAGCAAATAAGCAACATAGCTGATGAACAACGCCCCTGCATGCGAAGCCATGTGATAACCATCAGCCTCAAGAGCCATGGAACCCGTAAGACGTCCTGCCAGAATCTCACCCACCATCGTGCAAAGAGTCAAAACAATAACAATCAAAAACCGTCTTTGCTTTGCAGACATTTCCTCAAGATTGGTGGTGAAGACAGATTCCTGATTGCAAAAACTCATTGTCACTCCGTTCGGCGGCAAAAATCGTCACCAATTGCTCAGTTTCCACTGCGACGAGAAGATTATCCAATGCCCGTTGAAATACAATTGCATTGACCCTAACATAACATACCAAAGCCTTTGAGAAGGACTCCACCGTGGCAACTCATCCAAGATTTTTTTTCTCACCGTGGAATTTACTTATTTCCGGCGCGTGGGCCCTGATCTTTTTTCTTCTGGCTCAGTCCATGTTGAGCGATGAGTTTCGTGAACGAGCGATTTCGCCCGTGGAATTCTCACTTCGGTCCAAAATTAAAGGCAACCCTGAAATTTCGAAGCGCCTCAAAGTCGTTGCCTATGGCGACAAGGCTGTGCGCGAATTTGGGGTGCAAGAAAATCTACCTTTGGCCCGATGGACCCAATTGATTGATGCCATTTCATCACGCAGTCCCAGGGCAATCATTTTTGACAAGTTCTTCAGTTTCGTGTTGGGCAACGAACAAGATGTTGAAGCCTTCAAGGCCACTCTCAAAAAAAATGAAACCATGGTTATCGCCGCCAGTGCATTTGGTGTTCTCCAAAATCCCGACATACAGTTTAAAAAAGAACAGTTTGCCAACTGGCAGATAGAAAACCCACAGAATCTGCACAGCGGCCAAATGTCAACCATGCTGGGTCCACACAGTTCCATCAGCGACGCCTTCCCGAGAATCGGTGACATCCAACTGCTGCAGACGACCACGGTGCAACCAGGGTGGATCGAAACGTCCACGGGTGCATTGCTTCCACATTTGACGTTGTCGTTCGCAAAAAACGGCTCGCTTAGCCGCTACATGGTCAAGGTGGATAACTCCGAGATTCCCCTCGACCGGCATGGCCGCATTCCCGTGGATTTCATCCCTCGCAGTGCGGCCTACGATAATTTCATACCCGCCGCTCCCCTTCTCCGCCTCGGTCGAGCGGCAGAACAGCTCCAACAAATCAACAAGGATGATGTTGTTCTCGTTTTGCCTGCCATGTTCGCAGGCTCGGCCGATTTCAAGAACTCGCCCGTTGGCAGGCTCGAGGGCGGCATATATCACATGAGCGTCATCAACAGTGTTCTCAACAATTCGCCCATCATTCCTGTATTGTCGGGAAAATGGTCGCTGCTGTTGGTTATTTTGTCTCTGGCCGTGCTGATGCTCTTTGCTTGCACGAAGATGAAGATCAAGACAGGTCTTGCAATTTTATTCGCAAGCACCGTGTCTGTGGTCATGTGTGGCCTGATGGGTTTTGTTTACTTCTCATTCCTGGCTGATTGGCACATTCTCTCCGGGTTTCTGATTTTCAATGGCAGCACTTTGCTCGCCGTGCGGGCCATCCGTGACGAAAGACAATCACAGCTCATCGAGACTGCCCTGCAGGGCATGGTCTCTCCTGAGGTGCTTCAAAACATCAAGAACAACCCGAACATTCTCTACAAACGACCAAATGAATTGAACCTGACCGTTTTGTTCATCGACATCGAAGGTTTTTCATTGCGCACGCGCGAAAGCCTCTCGGTGGACGTTTTCACCATCCTTCATGCGCAGCTCGACATGATCACCCAGTACGTTCATTCCTATGGCGGAGTTGTCGACAGAATTCTTGGTGATGGTCTGATGTGCTTTTTTGGGTTTTCGTTCGAGGACGACGGAATACAGTCGATGAAACCATCGGAACACTCATGGCGTGCTGTGCGCTGTGCGATCGATATTCAGCGCGAGGCAGCGCGCGTCACTGCGCACACACACAACCCCCTGGCATCTCTTGGTTCGGTTGTCCCGTTGCGCATCGGAATCAACACCGGTGATGTGTTCCTGGGTAACCTGGGATCAGGCAAGCGACTTGACTTCACGATTGTTGGCAACACAGTGAATATGGCAAAAAGGCACGAAGATGCCTGTGAGACGTTCCGTATTCTGATCGGACCCGAAACCTATAAGCATATTCAATCACACCCAGATTTTAGACACAGCGACGCGCTGGATATTCGGCCCCGCCTGTTGGCTCTCAAACACCATGAAGATCTTGTCATCGGTTGGGAGTGTGATCCCTTCTCAAAAAATCCTGAGCTGTTCAGCAAAGCCACAGAAAAAGTCAAAGATGCCATCGGCAATTCATTTTCCGGCAAGACTTCAAAACCTCACCAACCCGTGTTGGTGAGGGTCAACAAAACCGACGAAGGCCAACTTTCTGAATTCCATTTCGAGCGCATGACCCTCGTCACCAAAGATTACTACTGCAAAAAAGTTTATCTCAGCGTTGAATTCCGGCCACAATCCAAGGCAATGGCGAAGAAACTGGCTGAAGCAAATTTAAAATCGATTTATATGCAGGTACTTACAGGCTCTCCTGCTTCAGAAATCACCTATCAGCACCTGGTCAAAGTTGCCCATCTCACGCAAGACAAACTCCATCAGCTTCACGAAATACTGTCCTACGTCGACGAATCAACAGCCGAATAGGGTACAAACTGCAGAATTAAAAATCTTTTAGCTTTAATGAATCACCGGCCCACTTGGCGCAAATGGGCTGCACGCAACGTATTGAGCAACAGCATCGCAATGGTCATCGGACCCACTCCGCCTGGCACAGGAGTCAACATCGAAGCAACTTCGGCTGCATCTGCATCCACATCACCACACAGTTGACCGTTGTCGAGCCGATGCATTCCAACATCCACAACAACAGCTCCTGGCTTGATGTGCTCTTTACCAATGAGTCCACGTTTTCCGGCTGCAACCACCAGAATATCGGCCTCCCGACAAACAC
>JBDLRR010000256.1:0-10336 GCA_039799985.1 Pseudomonadota bacterium
TCCACCTGGCTTTTCTGCAGGCCATGACCCCACTGTCATTGGACATGAACTTTCACATGTCATTTTCAATCACGTCCGCGACGAGCGCAGTCTTGAAGGATGGCAGTGGTTTGCTGTGAACGAAGGGTACGCAGACTACTTCAGCGCGAGTTGGTTTGGCGATCCGGTTTTGGGCCGCGTCTGGCGGGTCACCCGCCCAAGCGGTGCTCGATACCTGCGCCGGTTGCTCGACACACCAACCACAAACGACCCCAAGGTTCTTGAAGAAGGTCATGCGTTTGGCCAAGTCTGGAGCAGCGCACTTTGGCGCAGCCGCAACAGGATTGTCACCACCTTCAAATCAAAGCCCTTTGATTTTGACCGTATCGTACTCATGAGCATCAACTTTTTGGGCGAATCAACCAAAACAAAACTGGGAGACGCCGCTGCTGCGGTTCTCAAGGCAGCAGATGTGCTTGCGCTGTCGCAATGGAAACCCATCTTGATTGAAGAGTTCAAAAAAAGCGAAGTTGAACTCTCGCGCGGACAAAAAATATCAATTGCCACCGGAGAAACGATCGACGTCCAACAGGGTGGAATCAAATGCGGACAAATTCCATTCAAAAGTGAGTCTCGTCATCACAGTATAGCCTTCATAGCACTGTTGCTGCTTCCCATTCTTTTGAGGCCTCTGACGTTCATCCTCTTGAACCTCCGTAAGCTGTTGTTGTTGAGCCTGCTACTGTTGCCGTTGCAAGGCTGCCAACTTTCTAAACTCTGGAGCAACGATGTGGCCAAACCCGGAGGAATTGCGGTTGTTTATCAATGCAACCTGGCCAATCTCCGCGATGGAACGCCGATGATTCCAGCCCAACGGCCCGTGACGTTGACGTTTGCCGACAGCGCCCCCGCAGATGCGCGAACCGAACAGATTTTTGTTGGTGACGAAAGATTCGAGAATGCCGAATCCTCGCTTTTGCTGATCATCGACAAAACCAACATGCGGATCGATCAATTTCGCCGCCGCGATGGAAGTCTTTTTCAAATGCAGCTTGGGCAAAAATATCTCAACACAGAAGATGCAATTGCGGTTCAGAACATGCGGTTGGCCACCATCATCATTGAAGGAGCCGGCCGCGCCTGGAAAGAAAAGAACAATCAAAATCCTGCGAGGAATGCCGTCACGTTTGACGTCACCGGCAACGCGGCAACCGCAACCGTGAAAAATGACGTTTCTGGGGCACGTGGATTCGGTCCACTGGCGAACGACATCACCATCAACGGCAAGACATTGTGCGGCTATGAAAAAACGGTGCGATAGATTTCTCAGAAAAAGGTGATGTTGCGCGCGTCACTGAGGTCTTCCTGAACCTCATCACTGCCAATTCCCAAGTCACCCACAAAACCAAAGCCCAACACTCCACGACCTTGGCTGACTTTAAACGGAATCAAAAGCCACTCTTCCGGAACGGGACCCATATCCAAGGTTGAAGGCGACTGCGCTGTTTCTTGGGCACTGACTTGCAATTTGCAACCCAGCTGACCCAATTGCCTTTGCACCACACCGGTCATCTGGTTGCAAACTTCACCCACAAGGTCACACAGCATCGCTTCGTTTGCCTTGGCAGGTGTTCCGGCAAAGATTTTGTCTGCAAAAGATTTTGCGGCAGCCTTGTCCATCGACAGCGTGATGGCTCCACTGAATTTCGTGCCACTGACCCTGATTCCCGCCAAATAGTCACCATTGATGGCCATCGCCTTGCGAACCACTGGAGCTTCGTCGACCACGTTGATTTCAAAGGCGGCACAGGCATCCTTTACAGATTTGGACATCAGATTGCGGATCGTGGCATTGAAAGTGGAAACGGGTGTGCCCTTCATCGAAGTCATCGCAGTCCTCCAAAACAGCATCGTCACTTGCAGCGCATCTGACAGTCTCCTCGAGTCTCCCCGGCAAAACAACCCTCGTCGTTCAACAAATTGGCCTTGAGGCAGGATTTTCCTGGTTCACCCGCAGTATGCTCGCTGCATGGATATGCATTTTTCAGAAACCCAGCATTTTCGGAATCCAATGGAAGCTTGCGGAGCACCGTGGGTCGATCAATCGTTGGCCTTTTCCCGTGGCCAAAATCCAAGCTTGCGCAAAGCACTCACAACTTCAGGTTGGCTGCTTGGCCTCAACGGCGTGCATCTGGGCGAAGACCTACGCCTGTATCCCGGAACCAACACGGTTGGATCATCTGCTCGCTGCAATGTGGTTGTGACAGCTCCCGAAACTGGTCGACAACACGCAGTCATTGATGTTGTTTCTGGCGAGTCCGCAATTCTACAACCCGGCTCAACCCACAGGCCGCTCCTGCTGAATGGTGAGTCTTGCGAAAAAGCTTCGCCTCTTTGCCATGGTGACGTCATCCAAATCGGCGAACAACTTTTTGCTTATGTTCCGCTGTTGCCGGTGCCCTCGACTGCCAAACAAGTGATCGTCTTCAAAGAAAGACCAACGCAGAACACCCTTTGCACCGTCGGCTGGCTCGTCGAACTGAACGGACATTCGCAGGGACGAGATTTCCGCCTGTTCCTGGGCAACAACGTGATTGGAATACAGCCGGGAGTGGAAGTCTTTCTGCCCGAAGAACAGATCAATCCAAGACACTGCATCATCACACGGCATCCGGAAAATTGGACGATTGTTCCGGTCGCACTCGCAGACATTCTGTACGTCAATGGAGTTCCTACATCCGGCACCGGACTCGAAAATGGAGACATCATCAAAGTCGGAACGCGCGAGTTCATGTTCCGCTGCATAAAGGTGGCATTTGCAAAATGAAAGCAATGCTCGTTAAACATCGCCAATTCTTCCTGACAACAGCACTGGCATCTTTCAGTGCAACGGCTTTGTCTGCCCCCGAGCGCAAGGTGATAGTCAGAGCCATCGAGCGCGAAAGCGAAACACATCTCAAAATCCGCGCTTCAGCCCTTGAGGTCGACTCCAATGGAAAGTTCCCGATCTCAACGCTCGACAAAAACTCGTTCCAAATTATTGTTGATCAACAAAACGTCAACAATCCGCAAATTGGACTGACGACTTTTGATGCCTCACGGCGTTGGAACAACCGTGCCATTGTCCTGGCCTACGATGCCAATGGCGTCAAGACAATGAAGGGTCTCAACAAGGAGCTACGCACCCTCGCGGCTCAGGAATTTGCGAACTTCAATGCCGACTTCCTTTCTGTCCTGGGAGTCGCTCCCAAAAAAACGTTCGAACGTGTTCTGGTCGATACAAAGCATCAAGACAACACGCTGGCTCTGCAACGGCGATTGCTCGCCGACCCGGCAGGAGTTCCAGCTGAATCTGTTTTCAATGAAACGGCACTTTGCACAGCTGCGTTGAAATTTGAAAAATGGACTTCAGCCGGCTTGAAAGCCACCGATCAAAAAATGCTCATCCTGATGGGCGGGTCACAAACATCAACCGCCACTGAGCGCAGTGCAAATGAAGCATGTGTTCAACGTCTTCTGCAAATGCAAGTGGCCATTCATCAAATTGTCTTCGCCAGACCAGAGACTTTTGCTCAACGACATTGGACAGAAAGTTCAGCCGCCCTGGAACAAGGCGCAGTTTTCCGGGTCGTGGATCTTCAGGGAGCATCGAGAGCGCTTCAGGCAACACGCAACATCCTCGACAAAGAATACATCATCACGACACAGCTTCCCCAAACAGTGCACGCCAGCTCCACCAAACAGGAGTTGTCGCTGAGTTTGGCCGCGGTTTATCACGGATTGAAATTTGTTTCGCCACCGACCCTGCTGCACACGTCGACAACGGGCAAAGTGGCCACAACACAAAACGCACAAGTGGAGTCTTCGAAAAAAACTCCACCTCCGCCACGTTTCAGTTCAATCAACAGCAAATCGAGTCTTGCACTGAATGCATGGATTGAGTGGCTGCTGACGTCAATTGCAATCGGCATCATCGTGACCTTGCGACATTTGAAGCGCATGGAAACCGGAATTTTTTCGATTGATGAGATTCGCGAACAAGGTGGCTCAAAACAGGGCCCCTTGCTGGTCATGCTGAACGGCAAAGACAAAGGCCGTGAGTTTTTACTCAGACAGAACTCGGTAGTCTTTGGCCGAGGCTTCAACTGCGATTTGAAACTCAAGGGACAGGGAATCAAACGCCGACATGGATGTCTTTCCTTTCAAGGCGACAAAGCCTTGCTCGAAGACTTTTCAAAAGGCGGTTTGGCGGTCAATGGTCGACCCATTCAACACCTCAGAATTATAGGTCACGGTTCCGTTATTCAATTGGGCGAATTGCAGATGTTGTTCACGTGTGGTGATTTATGAAAAACAACCAACCGTTTCTTTTGCGTTTTACCAATGGCCCCATGAATTCAAGACAATTCACGCTGATTCCGGGCCAAACATACGTCATGGGTTCACACCCGGACACTGAAATACGAATCGATGGTGATCCAACAGTCAGCAGAAGGCACGCAGCGATCTGTTTGCATACCAATGGCAAGCTGGCGATCACTGATCTCAACAGCACCAATGGCACTCGCATCAACGGAAAACGCATCAAGCAAGAAGGGCGCCTGCGCGAAGGCGATGGTCTGCAACTCGGAATCAATAGTTTTTGCGTCGTTCAAACCTGGTCGGCGTTGGAATCGAGTTTGCCTCCCGGGATCAGTTCCGGATTCGAATTGATCAAAAAGGCAGATCTTCAAAAATCAAGCGCCTTCAGCATGACCGCGCCACTCTGGTTCACTGTCGCCGGTTTCTGTATCGGAGGAATCTGCTTTAGCCTCTGGCAGGCATACGATGCTCCGAACAATGTTTTTGCCCGCACAGTTCCGGCTGGAACATTGCTGCCTTCCAACGAGATGTCGTTGGATAAACCTTCCAACAATCCACTGCGCGAGAGCAACGAATCGAATTCCAACACAGACGTTCCGTTGGTCGCGAGCCACTATGTTTGGGATGAGATCGTCAATATCTCGCAAAGATTCGGTGAAATTCCACCATCCGCCATGGACCCACAGTTCGTTGCCCAGGTTGAGCATTGGATCAATTTCTACACCAAAAACAATCGCCATGTTGAATTGCTGAGGAAACGCGATTTGGTTTGGGAGAAAATTCAAAGGATCCTTCAAATCCACGGACTCCCGGGAGAACTCGGATACATCGCGTGGGTCGAATCAGCATTCGACACACAGGCGGTGAGTCATGCCGGTGCCGTGGGAATGTGGCAGTTCATCGACAGCACTGCCCAGGAATATGGGCTCATCAAAATTTCGGAAAAAAATCCGGACGCAAGACGCCAAATCGAAGCCAGCACCCACGCAGCTGCGCGCTACTTGAACTCGCTTCTTGGGCAGTTTGGCAACAAACGCTACCTGCTGGCCCTTGCGGCTTACAACGCCGGACAAAATCGCATCAAACGACAAGAGATCAGCCAGAGCATCAAAACTTCAAAACAGGTTGATTTCTGGCATCTAAAAGAAACGCTGCCAAAGGAAACCCTGGATTATGTTCCCAAGGTCCTGGCAGCGATCATCATCGGACGCAATCCCGAAAACTGGTGAATCAGTCAGCCGGGAAGAGCATGTCTTGATAGGTTGGGAACGGCCACTTGCTGCCGGGCACAATTGCCTCGAGTTGGTCAGCTGTTGCGCGCAGATCTTCGAGTTTTGGCAACAACTGTTCTGCAATTGCCTTGGCCGTCTTGGGAAGTTCGTGGTGATCCAATGCATCACCAGCCGTGACCCGCTCATAGGCCGTACGCAAGCCTGCCAGAGCCGACTCAAAACGGACTGTCAGCTGACCCAATTCGCCTGCCAGCTTTTGCGCCGGAGTCGAGATGTGCAAGCGTGCCGAAGCTTCGCCGAGCGAGACCAACTCACCAAGGTATCCCAACGTCGATGGCAAAATTCCGGTTTGTGCCATTTCAATTGCAACGTTGATTTCGATGAGACGTTGCTTGATGTAACGCTCCCATTGAATCGCTGCGCGGCTTTCAAGGTCGGTTCCGGTGAGCGTTCCGGTTTCCACGAGGAAGCCTGTCTTCTTGGTGTCGGTCCAGACGCCAAGTGCAGACGGAGTGTCGGCAAAGTTGCCAAGACCACGGCGAGCAGCCTCATCGCGCCATTCTTGTGAATAGCCGTTGCCTTCGAACCTGATGTTGCGGGTGTCACGGATGACTTCGCGGAGAACTTCAAAATTGGCTTCAGGCGAAACAGCCCCACCCTTGGCGCGAGCTGCCAACTTGGCATTCACCTTGGCCAGACCCGAGGTCACAGCTGCATTGAGGATTGCAGTCGGGAAACTGATTGGCGCGCTCGAGCCCACTGCACGGAATTCGAACTTGTTGCCTGTGAAGGCAAAAGGCGACGTACGGTTGCGGTCGGTGTTGTCGAGCGCAACGTGCTGAAGGTGATTGACACCAAGGTCAAGCAAAGCTCGCTCTGCAGAAACGTTGTCGCCCTTGCCGGCTTCAATGGCGTTGAGAATCTTGTCGAGAGTGTCTCCCAGGAAGCAGCTGATGATGGCTGGAGGAGCTTCGTTTGCACCCAGTCGATGATCGTTTCCGGTCGAAGCCACCGATGCACGCAGGACATCGGCGTGATCGTAAATTCCCTGCATGACACCGCAGAGTGCCGTGAGGAACACGAGGTTCTGGTGCGGTGTGTTTCCTGGATCCAAAAGGTTGCGACCAGTGGAGTCGGACATCGACCAGTTGACGTGCTTTCCGCTTCCGTTGACGCCAGCGAAAGGTTTCTCATGCAACAGAACTGTGAAGTTGTGACGAGCTCCAACAGTGCGGAGAACTTTCATCAACAACTGGTTGTGGTCTGCAGCGATGTTGGAGCCTTCGAAAATTGGGGCAACTTCAAACTGGCCTGGCGCAACTTCGTTGTGACGGGTCTTGATTGGCACGCCAACTTTGTACAGCTCAACTTCGAGTTCATTCATGAACGCGTGAACGCGGGTTGGAATGTGACCGAAATAGTGGTCTTCAAGTTCCTGACCCTTCGAAGGACGTTTGCCAAAAACAGTGCGGCCGGAAAGGCGGATGTCTGGACGAGCCATCGCTTGTTCACGAGCGACAAGGAAAAATTCCTGTTCAGCCCCGACAGTCGTGATCACGTTCGTGACATTTTTTTCGCCCAGGAGGTGAAGCATCTTCACTGCTTCCTTGCCCAGAGCCTCGTTTGAACGCAGCAACGGCGTTTTGAAGTCGAGCGCATCACCATGGTAGCTGATGAACACGGAAGGAATGTAAAGAGTGCGACCGTTTTCGGTTTCCATCACAAACATCGGGCTGCTGGGGTCCCAGCTGGTGTAACCACGAGCTTCAAACGTGGAACGCATTCCGCCGGAAGGAAAGCTCGATGCGTCAGGCTCACTTTGGAGCAACTCTTTGCCGGTGAAACGCTCAATCGGATGACCATTTTTATCGAGCCAAAGGAACGCATCGTGTTTCTCGGCGGTCGTTCCTGTTTGAGGTTGGAACCAGTGGCAGTAGTGGGTTGCGCCTTTTTCAATCGCCCACTCGCGCGCTGCAGAGGCAACACGCTCAGCCAAAGTGGCGTCGATTTTGCCACCGAGCTTCATCACTTTGCCCATGGTTTCGAGATCGTGCGAGCTCAACTTCTTGGACATCGCACGCAAATCAAAAACGTTGGAACCATAAAAATCGGCTATGCGGGCCAAGGTGCCATCGACATTGCGAGGACGTTCGATTGTACGAACACCGGGAACGTGAGCAGTCGTCTTACCAGTCGCCATAAACAACCCCTTTGATGAATTGAGTACCAAGGAATCAACAAAAACAATTGAAAAAGGAACTACGGGCCGTGAATAACACAGGCCCCACGGAGCACAAGCCAAGACGGCTGCGAGAATATCAATTTAACGAATTATTGGCCACAAATGCGGATTAGTCCTGAGAACCACCGCGCGCCCATCGGACCGAACGCAGAATAAAATTATGTTCCGGAGACACAATCGCATTCAAAAGGCCAAAAGCGAAAGGCCACTGAATCAGTTCTCCAAAACCGATCTTCAGGCCACGTCCCAGCGCTGATCGACTCGACGCGATGTGAACATTGGCAATCGCCCGGCCAATGGAAGCAGAGAGAAACACACCAGCAAGCGTCTGGATGAAAAACAGCAATGCAGATGCCACAGCAACAGTCTGCATCATCAACATCATCCAGCCCAAAGAACCAACCTGCACCGAGCCAGGGGTCGGCACCTTGATGAGGGTTGGGAACTTGTGCGCCAGCAGACCAACAAAGGGAACACTGGCCGAGACGGTGAAACCCACAACAAGACACGAGACAACCACCAAAGAATCAAAGAACCAAGCCAGCAGGCTTTGCGGAAGACTGGGTGGATGAATCCTTCGGGTGGCAGAAATAAATGACTTGATTGACGGCACCGGTGCAGCTTTCGCAATCGCTTGCTGGGCCACCATGCGTCCTTGTTTTTCAGCTTGTGCCGCGGCCGACAGACGAATTTTATCGTTCATCGCTTCGCGACGGAACGCAAAATTCTCAGGAAGGTCCATGTCAGTCAGTTCAGGCAGTCGCTCTGATTCGCGAACAACTGTGATTTCTTCGGTGAACTGTAAACCTTCGCCGAGTGGTCCAAGATGATGGCGATCGGCCACCGGAGCAGACGTGTGGCCGGTTTGTGACCTTCTTTGGGTTGCCTGACGAGCAACCACCAACGCACGCTCGCGAATCGCGTTGGCACCAAAACCCATACCGCCATGCAATGGTTGCAAGCGCGACGTCAATCGCCGTCGCAAGGGCGATGACTTTGGCAACGAGGGCTTTGACTTGTCTTTTGAAAAGTCTCTGTCCGTCGGATACATCACACCGCCTCCTGAAGAAACAAACTCAAAACCACGTCGCGGACTGCTGTCACTGAAAGGCTACCGTAACGGTTTTTCCATTCAGCCTGGGGGAAAATGGCCTTGGCCATTGTCCGGTGGCCGCCACCCAATCCCCAGCCGTTGATGACCCTCTTGACCACGTCACCCGCGTTTTTCACGTAACCCACGTTGCGCACGCTCATCACAACGTTGCCGTCAAACAGACCGGCGCAGACGACCCACTCCACATCCTCAAACTGAAGAAGAAAGTCGGCCACCTGGGGAATCAAATCTTCGCGCTCCACCTGTCCAAGGCAGCTCACGACCACTCCCGATTCACACACCATCTGCCGCAGCGCATCCGCCAAAACAGGAGCGAATCTCATCGGCAGTTCAGGCTTTTCAATCCGCCTGAGCAGGTTGTAGTTGATGCTCGGATACAGCGACACAAAAGCATCGAGGTCGGCATCAATCACTTCACGGTTTAACAGGAGCGTATCTGCCTTTATGCCATACAACAATGCAGTTGCAAGCCTCTGACCAATCGAACAGGCCGCCGCCCGCAAATATTCCGTAAGAATTGTGGAGGTTGCGCCGTACTGATGGCGAATATCGACAAATGGAATGTGGGGATAAGGGTTGCCATTGGAGGTCGGGTGGTGGTCTATCACGGCGTCAACCCGTTCCAGAGCAAAACCAAAATGCGAAGGCTGGGTGTCGAGCATCGCCACGCGGTCGAATTCGCTGAGTTCTTTGGGCGTGACGCGCACAACTTCAATATCCAGCAACCGCATCATGGCGAGATTTTCAGGCCGGGTGACCTTGCCGAAGCTCACAATCGGTGTCGAGACCTTGTTGCGCCCCAAAATCGTCCTCAAGGCAAGCGCAGAGGCCAAACCATCCGGGTCCGGATCGGGCTGAACCAACAACGCAATCCGGTCACCCTCACCCAAGACCTGACGAACCTCCTTGACGAGGTGCGTCGTCTGGATGTGGCGCAATTCAGCGCCCACGGGTCGACTCAGGAGTTCTGCCCAGGTCAGGATGAGCTCCCGTCCTCCGGCCAGTTGCCGAGGGCTCTCTTCCGGATGCCCATGCTTCAGAGACAGAATGATAGCTTCGGGCAGGTCGTCGAGAATATGCCTGCGGGCCATGCGATGCTCGTCGGCATCGCGAAAGGCCAAAACGACACAAATCGGGTCGTATTCAGCCCATTGTTTATAGAACGTTGTCTTGCCCAGCTCGCCCTTGGCAATCAGGTCGCCGCCACCAATGGCCTCGCAGGCTTCCATGAGTTCGTCTTGTAATGTTGAAGCTTTGGCAGGACACCAAACCCGCACGTCCATACCGCGCGGCTGAAGATGAACAAGTGTTGACACCAGCTCGGCATCGTCGGTCAGGACAAGAAATAGGCCAGACTTAACGTCCATCGTTGTTTCGTCCTTTGATATTGTCTTCAGGAGCATCCCC
>JBDLRR010000257.1:0-7450 GCA_039799985.1 Pseudomonadota bacterium
CACCGGGTATTTTTTCACAACGGATCTCGCCGTTGTTGTATCGTGCGAGAATCGGCCAGGTGTGGCCGGCATTCAATGCGCAGGCCTTGCCGGTTGCAAGATCTATCGACAGAAAACACATGGTCATCATTCTGCCCGAGCGGCCGGCTGTGTTGAGCAGGATGGTGTCGAGTGATTCGGCTGCAAGTTTGAGTTGTTCTGCCGGAGGGGCCATGTGTGCCAATTGTGCTGAGCGTGCTTCTGCGGAATAGACAGCGCCACACACCAATCCGGTGAGTACTGCAGAGGTAATTCCGTGACCGGTAATGTCGCCAATGTAGAACGTGATGCGTGAATGCTCTTTTTGAAGAACGTAGCCGTACCAGTCGCCACCGGCGACATCGGCGGGCTGAAAGAATGCGGCGAAATCGAGGCCCGGCACTTCCTGCTGTGGTGGAAGAAGTTGTTCCTGCACAACACGTGCTGCCTGCAGCTCGCCTTCCAGTATTGCTTTTTCCATCAGGCTAGCCTGTGTGCGATCTTTTTCCTGTTGGAGAACGACGATTCGGTAGCCCAGGGCTGTCGCCATGACAACAACCTCCCAAACAGACGAAGCCGTGAGTGCATAGAGTATGTTGTTTGAGACGGGATAAAAACCTTGGGTTGCGCCAACAAAAACGACCGCAACCAGAATCGGCACTCCCCAGGCTGCGAGGAAAATAAATGCGGGAGTGTATTTGCGGATGAATGCGGCACGCCATGCAATAGTAAAGATGATGAATTGAAAAATACCCGACAGGATATTGAAGAACAGTGCAATGTAGTAGTTGGGCCCAAAAATGAATGGAATCAGCGCCAGTGGAGCAGAAATCCACACTGAAAATTTGAGGATCTTCTTCTCAAGCAGCGCGTCGGTTCCCTTGAGTAAAAACCCCTTGGCGAACAATGCCGTCAGTGCAATCCAGCCGATTGCGCTGGCATACCAAAGATCCTGTGCAAACACTGGCCACACCGGAAAGACGTAAACCAACAAGCCTGAACAACCGGGAATGACGAGAATGTTGATCGCGATGCTGGCCAGGACGTAGTAAAGATAGACCCGGTCGCGGGTCACGAAATAAATGAAGAGATTGTAGAGCAGTATGAAAAAGATCCCGCCAAAGCCGAGAATTTGCAGAGCCCACTCGCGGTTTTGAATATCTTGAGTCTCGGATGGGCGCGTCAAATGAGGAATGAGCCCAAGCCACTGGCCAGATTCAGTCAAAACAAAAAAAGTCTGCTTTTGGTTTGTTTTGAGTTTCAACGGAATCCAAAAGTCACGGAACAAGATGGGACGCGAAACAAAAGGATCCTCAACTCCCGTTCGAAAGAGTTCACTCAACTGATTGTTCGTGAGCTCAAAGATTTTCAGTTTTTTGAGGTGTGGATTTCCGAGCCGCAAAATCCAATCGGCCTGGGAGCTTTGGTTCTCCAGCACAAATTTGGCCACCAGTTGGCCGCGCGAATAACCGAAGTTGGGCAAATTTTTGGTGGCTGAAACAAAATTGAGTTTTTGAAGCTTTTCCAGCTGAGATTCTTCGATGATTTCGCCAGCCGGCAGAAAGGTGAAGGAAAAATCCACAGCCTCGATGTTTGAATCACCGTTCCGAAGGATCAAAGATGAGGTCGGCTCTGCAGACGCTGTTGCGAAGATAAAAACGGACAAAAGCCACGTGATGATTCTTGGCATTGTTTCCATCCGTCCGCCTTTGCCTCGTGAATTGCAGTTGCATAAACCATAGAGTTCTTTTCCCGGTCGGTGTTCCAATTCTACACCAGGACGTGAATTGAAAAAGGCCGGATTCGCAGGAATCCGGCAAGAGGCTGACACAATTATTTCGAGGTCTTATTGCGCATTGCTGTTGATGGTGATTGCCGTATTGCCTCGGAAGATCTTCTTGCTGTTCACTTCTCGGAGGAAGTTGTTGCCAAGTTGTCCGGCCAGGCGCAATGGTCCGTCGTTGGCAAGCAATGCAGCATCGGTGTTCGAGAGGCGAAACCCGTTGGAATAAGGCTGGCCGGTACTCCATGCGTGGACCACAGACGGGTATTCAATGACTGCGTTTGCATTGACGCCCAGTGAACCATCCGTGACGTCGAAGCCCATGCGGATCCATTCGCTGTTGTGTGATTCCCCGAAGCAAGCGGTTGAATACAACATCCGCAACTTCTGCTTAAGTTTGAGGACGGTTGTCTCGCTGTATGGGGCATCCGGGCTCAGGATTTCTTCACGGATATGCCGCATGCTGGTTCCACCATCGTTGAAGTGCAACACATCTTCTGTTCCGTGTGTGTTCACAATCATGTCAATTGCTTTGATGCTCGAGTTTGCAGCCAATGAGTAAAGCGTTGTCTTGAGTTTTTGGAGCGTGGCATTCTGGTCTTTCAAAATCTTGAGTGTGCTGTATTGTTGACCCAGAACACTCCGTGGAACATCGGCAGTCAAACGCTCCATGGCGGTGTACATGGGTCGGAGTTCAGGATATGAGTTCTGGTCCAACTCGGTCAGCACAACCAAAGCACGTTCTGTTCTCGAGACTGAAGCCTTTGCGGCGAGGGAAGCGAAAACGGAACCGAATAGAGCAGCAGCAGTCATCAATTTCATGGGAACCTCCTGGTGTATTTTTTTCTGCCTCGGTTCATTCCGGGCTGTTTGCAATTTCACACACCCGCAGAACCGTTTCCTGATGACGTTTCTAAAATGTTATGATAAGATTTGATAAGAAATATATCTCGTAATCACGGGTGGTTAATCTGAGGATAAAACAACCTTCAATCATGCCATCGGAGCTTTGCCGGAAAGGGCTTTACCGCAGGGTGGTTCCTTGGGCTCAAGATGAACTTTGGCCTTTGCTGGATGATCTTGAAAAGAGTTGGTGTCTGTTTTCGCTCTATTTTGTTGGGCAGTGGCAAGAGGCTGAACACCTCAGGGAACAGACTTTCTCCGCTTCCAATCTCGTTCTCTTTCCGCACGTCATCTTTGCGCGTTCAATTGCTATGGCTCGTGCCGGCCAGCTCGAAAAAGCAAGACGTGAGTGGTTGTCTCAGGTTCAACTCATCCGCTCCATGCCGCAAGACTCGCGCCGTGGGATTTCGATGGGCTGGTTTTTTCAGGCGCAGGCTTTTTTTGCCATGCAAAAGTCTCGCTGGGCATCTGCCGAAAGATGGGCAGCTTGGGCTGTTCATCGCAGCCGTGTGTCGGTGGACCTTCTTTTGCGCGCGGTTGCAGCCGATATGCAGGCGCATGCAGCGATACGTCTGGGGCACTTTTCATCGGCACTTCTGTTGGCAAGAACTGCTTTGGAATGTGCCCGGCTTCTTGGAAACGCAGGAATTGAAAATGCAATTCGAGTGTCGCTGGCCTGTTGGGAGTCGGAACGTGGAACTCATCCGGAGCGATCTCTCAAGACTCTCAAATCCCTTCTCAAGGAAAAATCTTTCCATGATGCACTTTCGCAGACTGTGTTGATTCTTGAACTTTCACGACTTCACATCCTGCGAGGTGAGTTTTCTCAAGCACGTCAATTGTTGTCGCGCGCCGAGCGTTCGCTTGCAACACAAGGACCAAAGGCATTGTTTCGTCAGCGTGTTGCGTTGGTTCAGCGCAAAGCTCTTTTGGCAAGATTCACAGGTGATAGTGCTCATGCATTGTCTATGTTGGAGCAGGTTTATTCCGAAATCCCAGAGTTTGAGGTTTCCCTCAAGCTTGAGGTGCGTGGGCACATGATTTCCGCAATGCGCGAGTCCGGAGCGGTTGTACCCTCGGAATGGCTGCGGCAAGAGTCCGAATGGACCTTGCAAGTCCGCACGGAAAGAGCATTCCGATTGCTCCGGCGACATCAGTCAGATGATAGAGCAGCCGCCGATTCCCAAGGTGATGTGCTGGGTCAGATGATCGATCGTTTTTATAAAACTTCCTTCAAGACCTCTATTTTGAGTGAGTTCACCTCGGCTGGATATTGCGGTCTGGCTTTCCATCATCTCCAAATTAAAAAAATTGAGTCACAGTCGAGAGCTGAAAATCAGTTGATGATTTTGGGCGGGACAGAGCTGGTGTTGCTGTCGACTCCACAAGGAGTAAAGAGTCTGCAGCAAAAACCGACCGAACAAATTCTCTCTTTGATGAAGTGTTTGTCGCTGCGTAAAGTCGCAAAGGAAGAAATTTTCAGGACGATTTGGGGGCGTCGATATTTTCCTGAACGAGATGATGCCAGTGTTTATGTGCTCGTTCGCCGTTTGCGTGAGTTGTTGGGCAGCGATTCAGGCCTGATCACTTCGGGTCGCGGTCACTATAGTCTTGCCGCGAACTTTCACGTTGTTGGTCTGGACTTATCTGATCTTGAGACAAAAAAAATGCCGACAACAGAAGTCTGGCCTACCATCATTGAAAGCTCTCGTGGGGATTCAATCACGAAAAATCAGCAAGAAGTATTTTCATTCCCTCATCCCAGGATTCTACATTTGAGGGAGTGGCTCAGATCAAAAGCGATGTTCAGCGCAGAAGATTGGCAATCTCAGGCGGGGCTCTCGCGTGCCACAGCATGTCGGGATATTTCGTATGCAGTGGAACGTGGGTGGATTGCTCGCTGTGGATCAGGGCGAGCTGCCGCCTACATGACGCTCAATTTGTGATGGACGATGTTTAAAGCTTCGACATGTCCGTGCATCAAAAATCCTCGTCATTTCGCTGTAATGTGCTTGGCATGGGTGGTGCTAAGCGGGCTGCACGTTCGCTTGAACTGCAGGAGGATTCCATGATTCGCAACACCCTTTCGACTTTTGCATTCTCTTTTGCCGCACTGGCTGTTGTCTCTGCGTGCGGAACTTCATCCAATGGCAGCAACACAGCTTCTCTTCAGCAGGATCTTGAAATGGCTCGCGCATTGACCATCAGTTGCAAAGGCAAATCAAGCCCTGCAAGCCAGCTGACACTTGAGTTGTCAAAGCAGTGTCGTGCGCAAAACGCTGAATTGCGTGCCAAAGGGCTGCCTGCATGTGCGCAGGATGAGTGTTCAGATCTTGTGTCTCTCAAACCAGCACAGAAGGGTCTCACTGGTTCGAGCTACATTTACGATTCGCAGGGAAATCCGGTTGGATTCCAGGTTGTCATTTAGAACGATATCGCTCTTTCCAGCAAAGAAAAATTGGGTCTGATCTGTTATGCACCATCCTTGAAAGCTGAAGAACTTTTGGGAACGATGGCAGCCCGCTGCAAGTAAGACATCTGATTTTTAGTTTGAATCTCCTTTTCCCCCGGGTCTGCGGTTGTCAACTGCAGGCCTTTTTCGTTTGAAAATGAAGTTTCGTTGATGAAAGAGAACACTATATGCCGACGTCTGTTGTCAAGCCGCCTGTGGTTGGTGCCGTATTGGTCTCCGTACCAATCGAAATAGAAATGCCACCGCCCGTCGGATAGGATTTTATGCCAATTTCATCGGTTGCGAATCCGTCATCCAACGATACTGAAATCGAACCCGTTCCCGTGCAAGTCAAAACGATTTTTCCGAATTGGTTTGTTGCATCCATGAAAAGATTGGTTGCACACACGGGCGCTGCTCCGCCCGCTGACGAATATGTGAACGGACGAATTCTGTTCAGGTTGAAAACCGGATTGAGCGCCTTCACTGCGACTGGCCAGGTGATGACCACTTGAGTCTTTTGATCTTCGACAATCGGATTCTGGTCAAGCTCCACAAGGGGTCGTGCCGTTGCCGGGATTTCGTACATTCCCCCGAGAATTTTCTCATACGGAAGAGCTGGCAATAAAAATTCAGAACCAAGGTCTTTAATTGACGCGAAGGTGATTCCCAGATCCCAAGCGACGTTAAAATCGACTCCTTGATAATCGGGCCTTTCAGCTTCCTCTGGCAGCATTTTCAAGCCGAATGACGGTGATTCAATTCCCAATAAATAACCCTTGAGTGGAGTTGAAAAGGTCATTGCTTTTATGAATCTCAAATCAGGCTGATTGCCAGCATTCAAAGGAAGATCGAACACCGGACACAACTTCTTTTCGACTCTCATTCCTGTTGAGTTGTCGACCAGAAATTGTTGGGCTTCTGCAGCTTTCAGACTTTCTGCTTCCGTCATGTTGAATGCAATCAGACTGCGGTGGAGTGTGGTGGTTTCGACTTGTTTCATGTCGATTGAAATGCCAACGTCGGCGGTCACTTTTTGCTCGGTATAACCTTGCCAGGTTCTCACAAAACCAGGTGCGCCAGAACGACAAAAAGAATCCGAGTCTTCGCCGCTCATGAAATCAACCTGCAAGAGCGATACAGACGCAGCAAGAATGTCACCTTCAACGGCATCAATCTCTATGGGAGGAATCTCGAGAATTTTGGGGTCATCCAAAGGAATTGAGCCTGTTCTGATGGGGCGTCCATTTTGGTTGATGTTGAAGGTCAACCAGCGGAATGCTCTTTTGTAGGTAAACAGTTCGACGCCTTTCGCGACCAGGTCACGTGGGTGAATGAGCAAGCGATTCAATTCGTCGTAAGGCAAACCCTTGGATGGAGTGATGGCTCCGGCTGAAGCAGTGGTATCAACTATGGGGGCGGTGATGACTGTTTCGACTGTCGCATAAAGTGGTTGCCACAATTTCGAAATTTCCTGAGTGGGTTTGCTCAGGGTGCTGCCGCTTTCATATTCCACGGTCAATTTCACGGGAACGATTTTGCCAACCTCGCGTGGCTGATTCGAGCACGCAAGGCAGATGAGCAAACCTGCAAAACCTGAAATCCAATGTGCTGGACGGACCATCCGAAGATTTCCCCCGTTCTCTAGAGTGAGGTTCGGATTTTTCTGAACGAACTCGAGCGTTTTCACTAAATTTATCGTGGAATCATCGGGTTGTATTTCAGCGAATACCCAGGTCTTCTTGAGTTTTCCCGGAACTGCTGCCTATAAGCCACTCATCCACCTGAGGGGCGTTTGTCGTGCCGGATTTGCAGGATATTCACAGATTGCAGGCGTTTGTTGCTGCTGTTGATGAAGGCAGCTTGTCTGCAGCTGTTCGACGTTTGCACATCACCCAACCAGCGTTGTCGGCCCGCTTGAAATTGTTGGAAGAGGGATTGGGATGCCAACTCCTTGAACGCACGGGCCGTGGCGTACGCCCGACGCCGATGGGTCAGTTGGTTTACAAGAACGCGGTTGATATTCTTTCACGCATGCAACATTTGTCGCAGTTGGTAAAAAATCATCTGGAACTGCGCGATGGTTGGATTCATCTGGGTGGTGGAGCAACAGCCGTGACTGGTGTTTTTCCCGATGCCATTGCTGCCTTTCGCGAATCGTATCCTGACATCCAATTCACACTCGCCGAGCAAGATTCGAAAGGTGTTCTTGAGGCAGTCAGAAGCGGTGTGATTGATATTGGGATCATCACGCTTTCACACGATCAGGGTTCAGGTTCTGATCAAGAGACAGA
>JBDLRR010000258.1:0-8348 GCA_039799985.1 Pseudomonadota bacterium
GAGCGGCTCAAGCGTCGCTATGATCAGATCCGCAAGAATTTTGAAGAAATGAGCTCGGACGAGGTCAACAATCTTTTTTTGAATGCTTTTGCCCTGTCGCTTGACCCACACTCATCTCATCTGCTTCCCGTTGAACAAGAAGATTTCAATATTCGACTAGGAAATCAGCTTGAGGGTATTGGTGCGACCCTTCAGGAAGTTGATGGATATATCACTGTTCAGGCATTGATTGCCGGTGGCGCTGCGCAGCGCGACGGTCGCCTCAAGGTGGGCGACAAAATCATTGCCGTTGATTCCGGAGATGGCCAGGGCACCGTTGACTTGATTGATCTGGAATTGAGCAAAGCCGTTAGGCTCATCCGTGGCAAAAAAGGAACTCGGGTGACACTCCAGGTTTTGCGAAAGACCGAGCAAGGAAGCACCGAACGAATCATCATTCCAATTGTGCGTGATTCCGTGAAAATTGCTTCGGCCGAAGCCAAGGGCGAAGCTGTCGAGGTCAATGGAAAAAAACTTGGGGTTGTCAGACTTCCGGCTTTTTATACGGACTTTTCTTGTCGTGCGAGGTTTTTCCGCGAGTGCGGCGGCGCCGCAATTCATGTTCTTCGTGAATTGAAAAAGCTCTCTGCCTTAAAGGTAGATGGTGTGCTTTTGGATCTGCGCAACAATGGTGGTGGAGATTTGAGCGAAAGCATTCAGCTGTCGGGACTGTTCATTGAAGAAGGCCCCGTGGTTCAAACGGTCGATCGCAAGCGCAGTCGAAGACCTCTTTTGGATGCTGACCCTTCCCAGCAGTATTCTGGTCCGCTGGTCGTTCTCATCAACAAACACAGCGCATCTGCTTCCGAAATTGTCTCAGGAGCACTGCAGGATTATCGCAGAGCAGTGATTGTCGGCGACAGTCATACCTATGGAAAAGCGACAGTCCAGGTTGTCCAGGAAGTGCCTGGAACCGACGGCAGGCCTTCAAACGGTGCGTTGAAAATCACCCAGCAAAAATTCTACCGCCCCAGTGGTCGAAGCAACCAGGAAATTGGTGTGCAATCGGACATCGTTGTTCCCAGCGTTCTGGAGGCAGGTGATGTCGGCGAGAAGGAAAATGACTATGTTCTGAAAAACGACGTCATTCAGCCTGCTCCTGGATTCCGGGTGGTCGGCAAAGTCGACTCCTTCATCCCGGCACTCGAGCAAGCCAGCAAAGAAAGAATCGCCAAGTCGAAAGAATTTTCTGAGCTCAAGGAAAAGATGGAAAAAGCACGCAAAGACAAAGACCGCGCCACTCTGTCTTTACTAGAGGATGCCAAGAGTAAAGCCGAGCGCCTCAAGGACAAAGAAAAGGAGGAGCAGGAGCTCAAGGAAATGCGGGACGACAATATTGTCGTGCGCAAATCCGACATCCAGTTGGGCGAGGCCCTCAATATCTTGCGGGATTTGGTTGAATTGAATAACCAACGAGGTTCGACTGCTGGCCAACAAGGTCTGGGCGGTCGCTGACCACGTTTTTCGGGGATTAGCGCAGTTGGTAGCGCGCTTGTTTCGGGAGCAAGAGGTCCCGCGTTCGAGTCGTGTATCCCCGACCATCTTTTTCTCGATCTAGAGGTTTGCGCCAAAACGCAATCCGGCAGAGGGGATTGTTTGAGTTTCAGTTCCGCCTGCGCCACCCACTGTCGCGGAGTGTTTGATGTATTTGAAGCCGAGCACCAGGTCGATGAATTTTCTCGAAAGCGCGAAACTCAGGGTGGTGTCTGATTCGATGCGTAGACCAAGACTGACGGTTCGCTGTTGTGAGTCCTTCACGTTTGACGGCTTGAGGACGAGCACATCACTTTGAACAAGGTTACCTCTACCGAACGGGATCATCGCTCCCAGGTTTCCGCCAATGGTGTTGCCGAATGCGTCCATGGCATCGGTACCGTTTTCGCTGAAAGCGACCTGTGCTGTACCAAATGCGGCCCCGGCGTAAACAAATCCTTTGCGGTAGTTGAAGATGAATGACTGGTTTTTTTCGGTTATCTTGTTTTCATTCAGAGCAAAAGTGGCAGCCAGCATGTTTGAACGCATTCCAGCTCCCAGGTTGCGGTCGTTACCACCAAAAATTTGGAAGCCGTAGTTGTAACGTAGCCCAGTATCGTTGCTCGCTGCCAGCTTGCTTTTGTATGTGAAATACCCGACCTCGGCGTATGCCGAAATTGCTGGAATTCGCAGCCCACTGCCGCCGTTAGCCCAGGCTGAATTTGAGCCGAGCATTGCTACAGTCAAAGAGCATAACTTCAATTTTGACTCACACCAGCGTGACATAGACTGCGCTCTCCAACATCGGGAAACCTCGTCATCAGATGTTCGGCGGATTCGCTCTCAACTTGACATTCCTGAAGGCGCATGCGACCCGATTTTTCTGCAATGCAAAATTTTCCGGCAGCGATGTTCGGGAGGGTGTTGAAAATGGTAGTTTTTTTCGCTGAGTTGTTGGGACTCAGCCTGGCCGCATTGGGTCCTCGCGGTCGCGCCTTTCTGGCCTGGACGATTGCCGTGGTTGGATTTGACGTCATTCGTCTGCGTCGAGCTTTGGTGCTTCGAAATATTGTCAGAGCCTTTGGTCAGAATGCGAGTCCAGCTGTGTGTGTTAAAATTGGTCGGGCGTCGCTGGCCAATTTCATCCTGACGACTCTGGAGTTTTTTTCGGCAAGTAGAGTTTTTCCACAGCAGACTATCGAATTCAAAAATCCCGAGAGAATGCAAAAAGCATTGGCCCAGGGTCGTGGTGTTTATTTGATGGGAATCCACATGGGCAACTTTGAACTGATGGGCAGTTCGGTTGGAAAAAATTTCGCTTTGGTTCATGCACCAGTCAAGCCAATCGGAAAAGGCAAATTGGCTTTGTGGGTCAAGCAGCGACGCGAAAAAAATGGCATTGTTGAAATTGTCAATGAGCGCGGAAAAGGGACAAGTCGAACAGCGCGGTTGTTGGATGGATTGCGGAAAAATGAAGTCGTGGGATTTATGGTTGATCAACGACGCAGCAAGGGAACGTTGCTGCCATTTTTCGGCGAACCTGCCTGGACCAACACAAGTCTGATTGCACTCTGGAAACAGCACGAGGCCCCCATTTTGCCGGTGACCATTTCCAGGGTGGGTTACAATCGATCTGAAGTGATCTTTCATGAAGAGTTTAAAATCGAAATGGATTCCACTTGGACCAATGAAGAGTTTGTTCGCGAAAATGGTCGACGAATGAACAGCGTCGTTGAGCAGCTGATTGTTTCAAATCCGATGGAATATTTCTGGATGCACGATCGCTGGAAAAAATAAGGCCGTGGGTTTTGACCACGGCCATCTTCATGGCATCTGTTGATGTCGAATCTTATTTTTTGATTTCGGTCTTGGCTGAGAGCTTTTTCAATAACTCTCCAACATTCCGCGCGTCGAGCAAGGGGTCTACTTTGTCGTCGATATTGCGGACCTTCAAATCGGGGTCGATCAAAAACGTCCATCTTTTTGCAATTTTGACGACTGGAATCTTCACTCCGTAGGCATCGGTTGCCTTTGCGTCGGCGTCCGAGAGCAAGGTGAATTTCAAATTGTGTTCTTTGTGAAAGCTTGCAAGTTTCTCTACGGAATCAGTGCTGATTCCATAGATCTCTGCGCCTTGCTTGCGCAGGTTTTCGGCTGCGTCACGAAAGGCACAGGCTTGCTTTGTGCAACCAGGCGTCCCTGCTTTCGGATAAAAATAAAGAATCGTCCAGCCTTTGCCTTTTCGACTTTCAAGCGAAAACGATTGCCCCTCGTGTGTGGTCAAGTTCAACGCAGGCGCCGTGTCACCGACTTTAAGCTCGGCTGCTTGTGCGTTTGAATAACTCAAAAGTCCCAGCGCAATCGAAACAGAGGCAGCAAATTTAAGAAACCGACCCATAAGTATCACCTCCTGAACAAATGCAAATGGTGACACTCCTGCTGCCAACTGGCAACTCATACCCAGGCCTGACGGGTCATATCTGCTTTTTTCAGGGTGGGCAGTTGGCACTGCCTGAGCTGTCGACTCTGGTCAAATTCACGCTTGAATCGACCATGATACCCAGCTGGCCACCGGGAGTCTTGCCGTCGTTGATTCCGACTTTGACGGGAATTGCAGGCGTCGGACTTGTTCCGGGAGCACCGCCAGAGGTTGGATTTGTTTCAACACTCACGCCAAGGTCGGATTGTGCGAGCTTGGCGCTGCAATTGAGTTTGATATTCACCGTGCTCTTTGCACCAACTGCTGCTTTGATGCAGTACCAACCATTTGGATTCATCAATTCGAAGGTTGTTGATCCTCCAACGTTGACGCTGAGCGGCAAAATGATCAGCTTTGGTTCGCTTGTCACCTCGAGATCTTTTGGATTCCCAAAGTTGATGATGTTGCCAAGCCCACCCAGAGGCGAGCCACTTCCCAGCAATCCACCTCCGATGCCAACGTTGACGTCCATGACTTTAACCTGAGATGGTTTGATTTCCTTGAATGGAGTGGTGCCCCACAGATTCAAACATTTCTTGAGCGCATCTTGTTCCGGCACTCCAGGTGCAAAACTTGTTCCGGTTGTTGAGTTTGGAGTTGCACCTGCTGTTGCTGTAGCCGCGCCTGTCGACTTTGCACCATTGTTGCCCCCATCTGCTGCCGTTCCAGTTCCGGGTTGTCCGGAACCGTCTGCAGCGGACTTCTTGTAGCCGGTCGGCAATGGAGCCGTTGTGTATTGGCCCGGAACGCAGCCAACAATTGCCAAAGCTGCTGATGCCAACCACGCCAGAGATGGAAATCGTTTTGAGCTGTAAATCATGGCCTCAGCCTCCGAAAATACGATTCCTTTGTTATCGGCTTCACACGCGCGAAACTTTAGTAAAACCGAATTCGGTTGTCGTTTGGCAAACTTTTCCCCGTTCAGTCGCAGCCAACGCCAGATTCTTGGCGTTGGCCTTGGCTCAGTTTCCTGGCCACAGTTCCGAAACCCCCCGAAGACGATCGGGTTTCGGAGGAGCACGTGGGACTGTTGGGGCACATACCTCAGGATGTCTTCAATATCTTTCTGGGAGAAGCAGCAGACCTGCTTGGCCAGTGGGATGAAGCATGTTGCGTTCTTGAAAAGGGCGACGACACGCGCGAAGCATTGCTGTGGGTGATGCGTAGCGCTCAGAACTTGCGCCGGGCGAGTCGCGGTGTTGGACTGGAGGAGTTCGCACAGGCCTTGGGATCCTGCGAAGAACTCATACGTGAATTGTTGCGTTCAGACAGTCAGCCCCATCGTGCGGTTTTAGATACGCTAGCTTTGGCTCACGCCACTCTCAGCCGTTGGCTGGTGGGAGTCCGAACGGATCCCGATTACGTTGAAGATATCACCGCACTGAGCGACGCCATCCGCATTTGCAGATCGGGTATACAACGCGCCATCGCCGAGGCTCAGTCCATGACCGCAGCGGCGCAAGATGAATCTCATGCTCTTCCGACCATGAGGATGCAAAAAGACAATTCATTGCACGCCGTAAACTCAAGCATCAGTTTGGCTCAGATCAGGGTTGAAGAGCTGATCGACGCTGTGGGTCAACTGTCGACTCAACATGCAGTATTGGCGCAGTGTCTGAAAAATGGAGACCGCAATTCCGATGCGTTCAACAACGCATGGGAAATCAGTTTCAAGTTGTCCTCAGAGCTTCAAAATCGCTCTGTAGGATTGCGAATGACTTCGTTGGCAAAGTTGTTCGGACGCGTGGAGGACTGCATTCTCGACCTGGCGGAAGAGCGGGGTGTTGCGCTTCAGTTCGACCACGATGGAAGTGATGTCGAGGTTGATGCGGCATTGGTGGATGGACTTTGGAAGACGCTCTCACAAATTTTCATGACAGCCTTCGAAATCGACTTTGATAAACCAGATGATCGCGTCAGGGTCGGAAAGCTTCCTTCGATTGTTCTAAAGCTGACAGCGACTGCTGAAAACGGTCTGGTCAAGATCTGTCTGGAAGATGATGGCCGTGGCATCGGAGAAAACGAACCTACAAACACATCAGTCGAGCTCAAGTCTCGACTGGAAGATGTCAGAAAACACCTGGCCGGAATCTCTGGAACTCTCAGAGTGATTGCCGAAAAGAACAAGACGACTTCCTACCAGATTTCCTTGCCCGAATCACTTCGGCTCATGGATGTCGTTGTTGTCGAGAGTCTTGAGCAAATCTATTCGCTGCCCAATCATCTGATTGATGAGGTTCTTGAACCCGGAAATTTTCACACCCACACGTTGCGCGGTGACAAACAATTTATTGAATACAATGCGAAGATTTATCCGTTTGTGACACTTTCCGAGTTGCTCGAGAAGGTTCCACCCCGACAACGACCTCGTGTACAGGCATCGATTGCCATCGAAAGGGCTCATGCGCTTCTCCTGCGTTGCGGTCGCGAAACCATCGCATTGGGAGTCGACAAATTGATTGGCAAAGAGCGATCGGTTGTAACTCCACTCACGCCACATCTGCAAAATGTAAAGGGCCTCGCTGGAACGATGATGACAGGATCTGGGGAGCCCGTCCTGGTGGTGGACCTTGTCGAGATTACAGATGCCTTCTGGACCCAACGTGGTGAACGGGAGGTTGCATGAACCATCTGTCAGGTTTCGAAAATGGCAGTCGTCATATGTTTTTGTTGTTCCGGGTCAATGGTGAACTGTATGGAACACCTCTATCGGGCGTTCGTGAAGTTGTTCCATTCCAGAAACCACGTCGCGTGCCAAATACCAAGAAACACTATCTTGGAATTATTAATCTGCGCGGCGAGATTGCAGGCGTTGTCGATATGAGACTCTGGTTTCAGGACAACAGTCCATCGGTCGACAAGTCAAGCCCCAAAGCCCTGATTGTGTTTGAGTCCGCACTTGGGTTGATGGCAATCGCTGCCGATGCAATTGAAACGATTTGCCAACTTGAGAGCAAAGAAATCGAGTATGCAAAGAGCATACCCAGTTCGTTTTCTGCAGGTGGAATGATCGGTTTGGGAAGATTGAAACAGGGTTTGGCCACACTTTTGGATGTCCGTGCGCTCTGCAGTCATGTCGATGTGGCAGCTGAACGCAAGGAAAGGTGGGTCGTTTGAGGGGAGAAGGGAACATGGTCTGGCGTGCATTATCGCTGCGGAGCAAACTTTTGTTCCTGGCACTCGCTGGATTGGCGACCGTCGTGGTCTTTGCCTTTTTTCAGGCAAACCAAAGCTTCAATGCACGGGCGTCGGCACAAAAATCAGATTATGCATCGCGTGCGGTTCTGGCGGGTCAAAATATATCATCTTCTTTTTTTGAAAGAGCGGCAGACATAGAGGCATTTGCGTCAAACACTGTCTTTCAGTCGGTTCAACGTGAACCAATCACTGCGGCTTTGAATATTTTGGTTGCTGGTTATCAGGTCTACGACACGATCATGTTTGTTGATGACAACGGAAAATTCGTTGCCTCAAACACAAAGACCTTCGATGGGCGCACGCTTGACAACAAGACAATGGAGGGGCGTTCTTTTGCTGACACGACGTGGTTTCAGAACGTCATCAAGGCAGACCCGAAGAACGACAAAATCCGTTCGCTTGGAAACTCCTATTTTGAAGATCTGCAGGTCGACCCCATCTCAAGTGCATTGCACGGAACGACACTGCAGGGAGTCAGTTTCTCCCGCTTGGTGAATGGTCCAGATGGTCGACGCATCGGTGTTCTCACTGCACGTGTCAGCATCCGGTTTGTTGAAAATGAACTGCATCGTGTTTTCGAAAGCATGCGGTTTAGCGGCGTGCAAACAGCACAATTGATGTTGCTGAACAAGGACGGTTTGCTGTCTGCAGAAGTTTCGGCCGATTTGATTGGCGAAAAGGGTGAAGTCAAGCGCAATCAAGATCGTATTCTTCGCTGGAATGTAGCAACTCAATTGGGACAAGCAGCAGCACAGGAGGCTGTTGCCGGAAAGACTGGTTCGTTGATTGAACACGACCGTGTTATGCGATCCGAGAGAGTGTGGGGCTATCACCAGATCAAGGATTCACGTATTCCAGACCAACTCAACTGGTCGGTGATCGTGTCTGCTGCCAGTGATGAAGTCATGGCCGATCTCGCAGTCCAAAGGCGTATTTTCTATTCTCTGTTGTTTATTTTTACTGTTGCATTTGGCCTTGCAGGTTACGGTGCGGCCCGATCTTTGGTGCGTGAATATCTTGAGTATTCGGTCAAACTCAAAGACGAGACGATTCGTTTGATTGAAGTTGGCGATGCGCTGAACGAGGCTCTCAAGAGAGTTGGATCGCAAGAACCAGTTGGCGTGGAAACGGTTTCACAAGCCATACAAAAAGGCCGAGA
>JBDLRR010000259.1:0-7281 GCA_039799985.1 Pseudomonadota bacterium
GGTAGAAAATCAGACACGGATATCCGAGCAACATCCCCACACCGTTCCACAGGAAATAGTCCACTGAACTTGGAAAAATCCAGTTCCAGAAAAACACCAAACCTGGAGTGAGTAAAAAATGCAGACAAAACTCAGACAACACATAAAAAAGATAAAAACTGTCGCGTGTCTGAACGAAAAGGTACGAGTTGTACAAAATCAAACAAGCAATCAACCCAACAAACAGCAGCCAAGGAATATATCCCTGGGTTCGCTTTTGTAAAATCTCGTCGGGCGTGTTGAGTGCAAGATCGAATCCAAAATTATAGCCGCTTCTAGGACTGAATACTTTGATGAAAAATTCACGCTCCACATTTTTATTGAGAACCAATCTAAAATCGCCCCACCAGGCACCGGATTTGAACATTCTTGAATCTTTAAGATCTTGAATTTTTCCACCGATGTTCTCAAACATTTGAACTTTCAAAGCAGGATTGACTGCAAACACGGCAACGGATTGATCCACTGAGGTACCTGCTTTGAAATGAAACCAGTACCAACCGCGTTCCTTCAAATTGACCTGACCTGAAATACGAGACCACTCGCTTGAATCGCCAGCAGGGGGCAGCGCAGACTCTGTCTTTCCCGCATAGGCCATCTCACCAGCGATGGGTAAAGTTGGATTCAGGGGTGAAAAAATATTTGCAAATGCCATCGATGAGCAGAAAAAACAAAGCAGCACAGGCACAAATCTAATCAATCTGAGCACTCTGAACCTCATGACAAGAGAGTTCTTCAATACTATCTCGGCTGTTCTGGTTCGACCAACGCTGACGTCAAGCCCTGAGACAAGAAAGCAATTGAATTGCGCAGGCGAAAGAGTTTGCAAATGAGGCCAAGCAGAAGTAAAGACCATTCCTATCATGGGAATGTTTCAGGAAGAAAACGCGCCTCTCCGCAGCCGCATCTTTCACAGCTGGATCGCCCCGCTCATTCGAGCCGGGCGACGCCGCCCGTTGACGCTTGAAGACCTCGATCCCGTTCCTCCCAAAAAAGACTCGTTGGAAGAAACTTCACACCTCTTTCGACAAGCCTTTTCGGGTCGACTTTTGCCGGCGCTTTTTCGGACCTTCCGGGCACGATTGCTTAAAATCTTCGGTTTGCTCTTCCTGATGGCGATTTTGGGATTGCTGCGGCCTCTGCTGTTGCGAGAACTTATCGGCCGATATTCACAACGCTCAGGTGCAACATTCGACCGTTTTTTTACGTTCATTGGCAGCGAGCTCTCCATGGCCATCTTTGCCATCGGCAGCTTCGTACTTTTGGCCTGGTTGCGTTCTCATTTTCTCCGCTATTCCTTCAAGCTGACGTGGTCGATGCCCGGCTTGCTTCGACACGAAGTTTACCAGAAGTTGCTGGCTCTTTCTCCCGGACAACGGGCACGACTGACAACCGGTGAGTACGTCAACATCGCAACCCGGGACTGCGATTCCACAAGCATGATCGCTTTCCTCTTGGATCCGCTTCTGTATCCGTTGATGGTCCTGGTCTACTGTTCGATGCTTGTCTACCTGCTGGGACCATGGGCACTGCTTGCTGTCTTGCTTCTGGCGGGAATCGTTCCAATAGGTCGCCGTCTCGAACGGAGAATGAGCGCACTGGCGGGCGAAATCCGCGAACAGGCACGACTCCGGCTGGGTATCTTGAGCGAAATTCTTTCAGGCATCCGGGTGATCAAATTTCACGCCTGGGAAGACAGTTTTGAAAAGCGGGTCTTGGCCATCCGCGAAAAAGAAATCAATCTCATGCGCAAGCGAGCCCGAATTGCAGCAGGCCACAGTGCCATGTCATCGCTGCTGCCAATTCTGACGGGTGCCATTATTGTCTCTTTGGTTTCCTGGATATCAAAAGTTCCGTCCACGGCAGACGTGTTCGCAGCATTCAGTGTCATCACTTCGCTGGTCGCAATTTTCAGTGAAACACCAGACCTGCTGCAGAACATTTCAGAATTGCGGGTGAGTTTGAATCGCATTCGCGAGTTCCTCACGCTGCCCGTCGAAAGTGCAGAAGTCACAAGCGAGACAAGCCAAACTCTCGAGATGACATCTGCAAGCTATTCGCGATCTGTTTCCGCCGAAGGCTCAAACGCGTCAGCTGCCTCACGCGCACTCACCGATATCTCACTTTCGGTTCCGGCAGGACGTCGTGTTTGCATTGTGGGTGGAGTTGGCGCGGGCAAAAGTACTCTTTTGGCTGCAATTCTTGGCGAGCTGAAGCTCGATTCCGGACATCAGAGCTTGCCGAAACCAATTGCCTTTGCGCCGCAGGTTCCCTGGAATCAAAATGCGAGCGTTCGCGACAACGTTGTTTTTGAGCTCAGCTGGAACAAAGATTTGTTTGACCGCGTCATCTTTGCCGCTGCTTTGCAAACAGATCTTCAACAATGGCCTGGCGGAGCCGACAGCGAAGTCGGGGAGCGTGGCATCAATCTTTCTGGCGGACAAAAACAGCGACTCGCACTCGCCCGAACAATTTACGCAAGCCTCGATCAAAACATTGAAACCGTTCTCTGGGATGATCCCTTCAGCGCCCTTGATGAATCTGTGGCCAACCATGTTTTCAAGCACGGCCTTGAAGGCTTGCTGGCAGGTAAGACCCGCATCTTTACAACTCATCGAATCGATTTTGCGCTGAAGTCCGACCACGTCGTTGTGATGGAATCGGGGCGAATCGTCGAACAAGGCGCTCCAGAGAATTTGGTTGCTGCCCAGGGGGCGTTTGCAAAACTCGTTCGTCTGCATGAAAGCACGCGCGGGCAGCATCTCCACGGCGATGATCACTTGCAATCCACTCCTCCAACCGATCAGCCGCCAATGTCTGATGCAGGCCGATTCACAACCGACGAAAAGATAACGCTCCCGGTTTTCAACAAAAATGCACTCAAGATTTACATGAAGGCTTTGGCACCCGCGCTGGGTCTTGTTGGAGTTGTGTTCATCTTTTTGTTGCCGCGACTGACCGACATTGGTTCCAATTTGTGGCTTGGCCACTGGACTTCACATGCAGATACAATCGCACTGACACAGGCCATGCTTGTGTTTGCAGTGCTCACATTCGCCACCGTACTGAGCGAGCGTGCGCGCACCGTTGTTTTGTTCGACGGCGGCGTCCGTGCAGGGACGACCTTTTTCAAGAACCTGATGACTGGAGTTTTCAATGCTCCCATGCGGTTCTTCGATACCTCGCCACAGGGCCGCGTGCTCAATCGTTTCACATCCGACACAACCACCATAGATTCCTCGATGCCTTCTTCCGTTGGCCAATTCATCGGTTCACTCGTGGGAATTTTTGCGTCGATTTTGCCTGTCGCCTGGAGTCAACCACTCACTATCCCGCTGCTGATTCCCGCTGCGATTTTGTATATTTGGCTGTTCAAATCGGTCCGCGGAGCACAGCTGCGTTTGAATGCACTTTCACAGGTTGTGCGAAGTCCATGGATGTCGCTGACGGCCGAGACTCTCCCGGGACTTTCGGTCATCCGCTCGCTGCAAGCAGAAGAAAGATTCATGCGACGTTACCGTTCACTCATCAACCGACACGTCTCGACAGGGTTTTATGTTGTGGCTGTGAATCTTTGGTTTGCATTCCGGCTGGAGATTTTGGGTGTCGCATTGGTCGGTGGATTTGTCTTTGCAACCACACTTTCACCTGCCACCATCTCGACAACATTGGCCGCAGTGGGGCTCACCTTCAGTTTGCAGATGGTCGGCATTCTGGGAGGCGTCGCCCGTAGCCTCCGATTTGTTGAAAACGCGCTCATTTCGGTTGACCGGGTCAATGAATATTCTCACATGCAGCCAGAACAAACCCTCAATCCGGCCGTGATTCCCGAGCATTGGCCGCAACGTGGAGAGATTGAATTTCGTCACCTGACAGCTTCCTATGCATCAGATTTGAAGCCGGTTCTGAATGATCTTTCCCTCAAAATCCCGGCTGCCAGCAAAGTTGGAATTGTCGGCCGCACGGGCAGTGGCAAAAGCACCCTGTTCCTTGCGCTGACCCGTATGATTCCAATCCCGGAAGGAATGGTTTTCATAGACGGTATCGACCTTTCACGAGTGCCGCTGAAAAGACTGCGACAGTCCATTTCGATGATTCCGCAGGACCCGGTTTTGTTTTCTGGGACATTGCGGGAAAATCTCGATCCGTTTGTCGTTCACCCCGACGAGTCTATCGCCATCGCCCTGCGAAGGGCGCATCTTGAACACCTGTGTCCGGATGCCGAGACTGCGCGCAATTTCAAAATCGAGGAAAATGGTCGGAATTTAAGTGTTGGCGAACGACAACTCGTGTGTTTGGCACGAGCATTGCTGGCCCGCAGCAAAATTCTTCTCATCGATGAAGCCACAGCCAATGTCGACGTGGCCACCGATGCCAAGATTCAACAAACACTCAGAGAAGAATTTACAGATTGCACGCGGCTTGTGATTGCACATCGAACAAACACGTTGAGTGACGTCGATCTGCTGGCAAGGCTCGACAAAGGGTGCCTGCTGGAGGCATCGAACCTGCATTGATTTGAATCAGCACTGCCGACCAGTCAATTTGGCCCTCAACTGCGTTTGCGGGCATCAAAGATAGGGAAGATGCGGCTCCCACTCCTTGAATTGTTCCTCTATGATACGCTTTTCCTGCTCAAGAAAGCGCTCGATGGGTCTGATGAACTGCGCTTCTGAAATGTAGTGGCAGCTGTAGGTTAAGCTTGGCACGAATCCGCGCGAAATTTTGTGCTCACCTTGCGCGCCCGCTTCGTAAACACTCAAACCATGGCGAATGCAATATTCGATGGCTTGATAGTAACAAAGCTCAAAATGAAGAAATTTGACGTCACGCAAAGTTCCCCAATAGCGTCCAAACATCTTTTTGCCCTTCACAAAATTGATCGCCGCGGCAATCGGCTCACCATCTTGTTTGGCAATGAATAGAACGATGCGGTCAGACATACTTTTGAAAATGCTACGAAAAAATTCACGACTCAGACAAGGAATGGAGCCCCACTTTTCATTTGTGTCGAGATAGAGTCGAGCCATCAGGTCGGCATCCTGCTCGGTCAAGGCATCGCCTGTTCTGGTTTCGATGGAAAGCCCGGGAGTCGCGGCAATGCCACGGCGTTCCAATTGAATCTGTCGCCGTCGCTTGGACTTCAAGTCTTGCAAGAACGCATCAAAGTCTTGATATTTGCGGTTGTACCAATGAAATTGAAAGCTATGCCGCAACAAATATTCTTTTGACTGCCAATGTGCAACATCTGCGGGTGGAAGGAACAATGCGTGCACAGAAGAGCAACCCGCGCGTTGAGCAATGTTTTTGAGTTCGTCCACAATAACAGGCTCAAGCACACTCCGAGATGATTCCGAATGCACGAGAACTTTCGGACCCGTTGCAGGAGTGTAAGGCACGCAACTGACCAGCTTTGGATAGTAATCGATTCCTGCCCGTGCATACGCCTGATTCCACGCGTGATCGAATATAAACTCACCATAGCCATGAGATTTTACGTAACAAAAGGAAGCGGCAACCAATCGGGAGTCATCGTTGCGCAAAAGCAAATACGCCGGGAGCCAACCCATGTCGGGACCAGCGCAGCCCGTCGATTCAAGTGCATAAAGATGGTCGTAATCAGCGAACGGAAAATCAGGATCGGAAAGGGAGTCCCATTCCTGCCTTGAGACACCGCTGAGTGAATGAAGCACCTCAAGTGTGACCATAAAAAAAACAGCCTCCTCCGATATTTCAATCAGAAGAGGCTGCTTTCGGCAAGCGTGGTTCTGGTTATTTGACCTCGACCGAACTTCCGCGGGTGAACTCCCAACGACCCGCAGCCACGTTCAATCCACCGACGCGGACGTAGTAGTTGCCGGGATTGACTCCACTCAAAGCAACCTGGCTCTTGTTGGTCGAGAATGAGTGTGAAACATTTGCGAATGAAGCATCGCTTGCAAATTCCAGTCGGAAGTGTGCAGCGTTGCCGTCGGCAGACCATTGCATTGTTTCGCTGGCACCAATAGATGCTCCCACCTTCATTGCGATATTGAGTTTTGGAGCGGCAGCAATGGAAATTTCTGTCACCTCGGTTTTGCCCGCAACACGCCAGTAAACCTTTCCTGGAGGCGGATTCGGAATACGCAACTGCCCTGCGTTGTTTGTCGTTCCCGTCATGTACATCACAGAGAAGTCTTGATTGCGCGAAACTTCGATTGCGGTTCCTGCTGCTGCTTGAACAATCGGGCCGCCGCCAATTTCATTGTAGGTGTATGAACCGGAAGAAGATGGCGCAACAGTTTCGCCCACGAGTTCCTCTTCGTCTTCCAAACCTTCTTCATCTTCTTCATCCACCGCATCATCTTCAGTCACCGCGGTTTCGGTTGCTTTGGTTTCTGCCTTCTCGTCGGCCTTTGCTGTTGCTTTCGGCGCAGGTGTTGTTGCAACGATGGGCGCCTCTGAAGAGCCACCTTCTTCAAACAACAACACGTAGCCGCCATAGCCCAACAAAGCGAGCGCGACTCCAATGCCGAGCGAGAGCATCATCTTGCGACGCTTGTCATCACCACCGCCGCCGCCGTCTCTGAAGATCTGACTGACAGCGTTAGTCCCACCGCCAAAACCAGAAGAAAACTCGCCACCCATTTGAGCTTGGGATTTTGGCGAACCACCTCCCGATGTCCCACCGAAGGTTCCCCCCCCGAAACCCGTGTCGAACTGCGAACTGGTTTGATCGTCTTTGCGTGCCATGGTTCTAAACCTCATCCGTGCAGGTGACGCATTCCTAAAACTGACACAGAAGGTTTCGGCGCTTTAAGATCCGAATTTAATCGCACAGGCGGAATGTTGACATCTGGAATTTTTTTCCCAGTTAATTCACTCCTTTTTTTAGCTTCAAGAAAATTGCCGCGTCAGAAGCAGCTCGATTTCTTGTTTTGATTTCAAGAGGATACCGTGTTTGGCAAACTTGTGAACCAAGGAATCGTACTGCGAGAGAATTTGTTGCACGGTGCCACGATAACCCATTTCAGCCAACTCGTTGCGGATACGATAGCGCATCGGATTTCCTGCCATCGCCTCCATGACGTCATCAGTGGGACGAAAAACCACAAAATCAACATCAGGATTCACATCCATGGAATGCTTAAGCATTGATGAAAAGCGGGTCTGCACCAGGCTTTTGATCGCCTGCACAGCAGTAAAATAACCACCATGACGCATCACTGCACCTGGCGAATTGCTGGTGTAGGCCACCATCGG
>JBDLRR010000260.1:0-5217 GCA_039799985.1 Pseudomonadota bacterium
ATGCTTCATTCGTTTCAAAAATTGAGTGTCCTCGTGTCGCCCCACTCACCGGTGGTTGTTGGAGGCTCGGGTGTCAGTGTGATTGCTAAAAACCACCCAGACGTCAGAAACCTCATTATTCTCCAGAAACTTGCCGACCTTGAAACAATAGCGCGGGTTGCGCGAGACAATCGCAAAGTATCAGCAATGGAAAGATACAGAATTCTCAAAACTGAACTGGAAGGTTGAATTCCGAAACAATCAGCCCTGCTTGGATGCGCGTTCGTCCCAGTCGCACAATATCCCCGTGAAGCAGCTGCTTTCTTCCCGACAGCCGCTCCTCATTGAAAAAGGTCCCATTTGCAGAACCAAGATCCTCGACGTAGAGGCTTCCATCCTCTGAAACGTAGAGTCTGGCGTGCTTTCTTGAAGCTTCCTCATCTTCTGCGACAAGTGGCACTGAACCTGCACGACCCAAGACAATTTCCCCCACCGGAACGACGTGACTTGCGATTCGTCCGTCCTTCGATTCGATGGTCAGCCTCAATTGAACATCGGCAAGGCAAAGCTCCAATTCCTTCTCGACCAGCGTCGAGATATGATTTGAAAATTGTCCGCTTTCCGTTTGTTCAACCTTTTTGCACCACGTTTTCACAATCGTGAGTGGATCCTGAAATTCGGCATTCATCGGCCACTCAGTAATGCGGAAAGTCACCTGTCCAACCCTAATCGAATCTCCCGCGCGCAGTCGACTGCGCTCAGTCCGCTGACCATTCAGAAACGTTCCATTACGGCTCGCATGATCAACAAGAATGAGTTCACCGGCATTGACCTGGATGGTGCAATGTTTGCTCGAGACCTCGGTGTCTTCAAAAAGGAGCTCTCCAATCGAACGCCCTATGGTCACCGAATTGTTGACCAACGGCAGAATCTCACCCGTACGTTGTCCATCCATGAATTGAAGCGCAAACGGCATATTCTTTCCTCAATTTGCTGGAACCGGATGAGTTCCCTTGAATCAAGCTTCTGCTCGATTATGATAAAAACACTGCACATGTGCATCCGTCTTTGCGTCATGTTTTTACGCAATCACTGGAATGAGTAAGAAAACAGGATATTCAAAGGAGTTCTTCGGGTGGAACAAGTCACATCTCTCTTCGGGCTTCTTACACTTTCGCTCGGAAATGCCGCACTTGTTGGCTTGGGCCTCATGCCTGAACCGGAATCTGGCAAATCCACCCAAGACCTTCCACTGGCAGCCCACAACATCGAACTATTGGCAATGCTTCAAGAGAAAACCAAAGGAAATCTCAGCTCCGAAGAACAGCATTTGCTTGAAGGACTGCTCTATGACCTTCGTCTCAAGTACATTGAAGGGCAGAAGAAGTCGTGATAGCGTCCCCTTCGTAAATCGTTTTCAGAGTCGGCCGCTTCCCAAAGCTGGTCGATTCTTTTTTAGTGAATTGAGATGAAGGGCATCACAATGACGTCGCCTACTCCTATTCCAATAACTCCCGCTGGCCTCGAAAAAATCAAAGAAGAGCTCAAGCGTCTCAAAACTGTCGACCGTCCTTCCATCATCGCTGAAATTGCTGATGCTCGTGCATTGGGAGATTTGTCGGAAAATGCGGAGTATCACTCCGCTCGTGAGCGACAGAGCTTCATTGAAGGCCGCATCATGGAATTGGAAGATAAACTCACCCGCCTGCAGGTCATCCAGATTGATCCAGGAAATATTGAAAAGGTCGTTTTTGGTGCGTGTGTTCGTTTGCGCGATGTGACCGAAGATGCCAAGCCTGAAGAGAAGACGTACAAAATCGTCGGAGATCTCGAGGCAGATCTCAAAAACAATGCGATTTCAATTTCAAGCCCGTTGGCAGCGTCACTCATCAACAAAAAAGTTGGTGAGATCGTCACCGTCAACCTTCCCCGAGGCGAGAAAGAGTATGAAATCATGAAAATCTACGTCGAGGACGCAGCTCGCGTCTAATTCAAACCGGTGGGCTTTCCGGCTCACTCGGAACCTTGTCCAATGAGTTCTTCCGTGACCTGGCGAGTGATACCCAACGCCAGGCACCACCCCTCGTGTCGAATCGCAGGAAATGAACCAGAATCGGTTGTCGACGCTGTTGACGTCCCCAGGATGTTGTCGGAAGCCAATCGCCAACCAGCAATAAATGACAGCACATTTCGTCTTTGCAATCCCAAATCAAGCTGCGCACTCACAGAAAGCTGGTCGGGAACTGCGCCGGCGTATTCGGCCTGATTTTGCGAAACCTTCCATTTGAAAAACGGATACCAGGTCGCGCCAAATTCACCCAACAGCAGCAGCCGGGCATCGGAACCCAGATTTTGCACAACGCCACCGAGCAGTGAGGGAAGAATCACGCCAAATTTTGGTTCAAAGCCATCGCGAGATGTTCGGTCGAGGATGAAATGCATTGCGGTCCCAAGAGCCAGACCCGTCCACTGAAAAAATTGAAAGTGGTATCCATAAGACAGCGACGTCAGAAAATTGAACCGCTCAGTGGTCAACGGTTTATCAAGCACTTTGAGATTCAGTGACCATCGCGATTGCTGCACTCCGGTTGCCACCGTAATATTATGACCGGGTCTAAAGGATCCACGATACTCACCACGAGAAGATTGACCGAAAGCAGGGGAAGCCATGAAGAAAGTCGACATCACTATCCAGCGTCGCATGCTTGTTTTCCTCTGGTTTCTTGCTTTCGCGATACCATTTCACCTTTTCGGACTGCATTTTTATTTCTCGTCAAAAGGAGCGCTTTTGTCGAGTGCCATTGCGGCCGGCTTTGGCGGTGGCATTTTAAGAACTTTTCGGAACCGACCCGAATGGCATTCGAATCTGTCGCTGCTTGCTCCATTCGTCTTTGTTGGCAACTTTTATCTTTTTTGCCCCAGCTCAATTGGACTTCTTTACGGATTGACGGCGACAAGCCTGTGCGTTTGCTTATGGACTCAGCGCAGGCTGCTCGAGAAAACCTCTGCCGGTGGGCGGGGCGAAATGGCAGCTTATCTGCAGGCTGCGGCAGATCCACAATTGCTGGCCCAATTCGAACAGCTTTTTGTTTCATGGAGCGCCGCAAGCCTCGCGGTTGTTGTTCTTTATGCTTTTGTTGGATCGCAGTGGGTGGCGTTTGTTTCCTTGCTGTCGTTTGCAGTGATCCTTTCTTCGGTGGTAAATTTCGGGAACAGCAAGGAGTCAAAATGAAACGATTTCCCGATGAGCTCAAAAAGCTCCAAGAGTCCCTGACCGACGTTGCCCGCATTGGCCAGCAAGAGGTTATACGCGGGGTCGAAGTCGCCAAACGACAAATTTCTAGAATGCAACAGCTCAGCAGGCGTAAAGAACTCTGTGCAGAGCTCGGTCGTTCTTTTTACGAATGGCACGAAGACGGCTTGCCTGAGGCCTTGCGAGCCGTCATCAGCGAAACCGAGCTTGGTGAAATTATCACCGAGATTCGAGAAATCGACGAACAACTTTCTCAAGTTGACGCCAATACATGATCTACACTCCTGGCCGGCGACCGGTTTATTTCAGTTTGATTTTGCTTCTGGTGGTGATTGCCAGTTTGCTTTTTCTGCGAATCGTCATCGGCCCCTTTTTACTGGCATTGGTCTTGGCGTGGCTTTTTAATCCCATGATCGAACGCCTTGAGCGACACGGAGCACGGCGAACATTTGTTGTGTTGTTTGTGCTGACGATGATTATTTCAATCATCTCGATCGCCGTTTGGTACATTTTACCCTTGATCATGCACCAACTCGAACAGGTTATAAAAACTCTACCTAGAGCCAAACAACACCTGGAATTGAGCTTACTACCAAAACTGAAAAAGACTTTGTCCTCGTACATGGGTCAATCCAGACAGTTGGACAATCTGCAAACCCTGATGTCCAATTATGAGCTCTCGCCCGATCTTATTCTCCAAACGCTGTCCTTTTCGCGGATTATCGACAACACCAGAATTTTAGCCGGATGGGCTTTGGCACTGATTCTCTCGCCCATTTTCGCTTTCTTCCTGATGCGCGATTTCCGCAGATTAGTGCAAAAGAGTGTTTATCTCATTCCGCCCGACCTGCGACAGAATGTGCGAATTTTTGCACTTCAGGTCGACCGCACGCTTCGTGCAGTTGTGCGAGGACAATTGTTGGTCGTCTCGATGCTTTCAACGCTTTATGCAACCGCCTTTGCGCTTGCAGGATTGCCTGGCGGCGTTGCAGTCGGAGTGCTCACGGGAGTCGCAAGAATCATCCCGTATTTGGACATCGTTGTTGGAGCGACACTTTCTTTCCTCATCATTATCGCGAATGATTCTCCAGCAACGGTTGTGGTTGGTGTCTTGGCCTGTTTTGCAATTATTCAGCTGCTCGATGCGCTGTTTTTGACTCCAAAAATCATGGGGCAGTTTTCAGGTCTTCACCCTTTCATCATCATTGTGGCGGTCCTCTGTTTCGGCGATTGGTTTGGAGTTTATGGGGTCATATTGGCGATTCCATTGGCCGCCTTTGGTCGAGTTGCGCTGCTTCACCTGCTTGACGCGTACCGAAATTCGCAGTTTTATCGTGGCTCCCGAGGGCATGAAAACCCTCCCGAGATGGGTTTGAGGAACAACGTTTGACTGAATCGCTACCCAAGACATGGAATCAAATATTCTTGCTTTATTCGGAAGCATCTTGGGATTCCGTTTATCGGTTTTCAGTCAGTCTTTGTAAAAACGAGGCTGAAGCAGAGGACCTGACCCAGCAAACTCTTTTGAAATCTCTTCAATCGCTGCCTTCTTTCTTTCGTGCGAACTATGCGGCGAACACGGAACCAGAAGCCCTGGAGGCAGCACGTCGCCAAGGAGAAAGTGAACTGCGAACTCACTTGCTTCATTGGATGCTGAAGATTTGTAAAAACACATTCCTCGACGAGCGGAGTCGCGCAAGCCGAAGGTATAGCCACACAACCTTGGAAGACTGGGGCGAAGAAAGCTTTGCTTCAACCGAGCCGTTGGAAAACCATTCCCACAGCGCTTCGCAGAGCACCGACGGGAATCTGGTGTCATCGGAAAAATTGTTTTTTGAACAGGCTCTCGACGATGATTGGAAGACTCGTTTTGACGAACTCAATCCGCGCCAAAGAACTATCATCTTTCTGGCAGCTGAAGATTATAGTTATAAGGAAATCGCTCAGTTACTTGAGATTCCAATAGGCACCGTCATGAGCACCTT
>JBDLRR010000261.1:0-10952 GCA_039799985.1 Pseudomonadota bacterium
GCACACCATCCAGCAGCAGAAGTGAGCCGCTATCGCCTTTCAAGAACCTCGCCTTTGCCGAATCCCTCTTCATTGCCACCAGAAAAGCTCCAGTGCTGGTAAAGGCATTCCATCCATACAATTGGTTTGAAACGAGAGCTGCCGGAATCTTGAAGGCCGACAGGAAGGGCGAAACCACATCCGGTTCGTTGCTGAGAAAGTCGATTCTGTCATCCAAAGCGAAATTGGAAACAATCGACACGCGCGATTCCCAATCGCGTGGTTGTCCTTCGATCACAAGTTGTTGAGAAATAGCGTTTGCGTAGTCGCTCGTTGCTGCAATGGTCAAATCGCCGATCATTCTGGACCACTGGTATTCCCGGTACCATACATGACCATCCTGCGGTGTTGTTCCGCCAGGGCAATAGGCATGCGGACGGTATTCAAGTTCCGAGGAGGTTTGTAGAACTCCGCTGACCAGTTTCTTCAGCGGGCGCACGCACGCAACGGTGACATCGTTCAAAGGTGAGCTGAGTCGTGGGGATGAGTAGTTCCCCGAGACAATCACATTCAGTGCTTCGTTTTGTCCGGCGGGTTTGTCCTGAGTGGTCACGGTGATAGGTGTCATGAAACTTGACTCTTCGGGATGCGGCAAATCAAAAACATCTTTTTGAAGGCGAGCAATGATTGCTGCTATCGGATCTGTCGAGGGCAATGTTGCTTGCGGATTCTTGATGTAGCCTGTCAGTGTTTGTTCTTGTGATGTGATCCATTGCATCTGTGAAAACAAACCAATCCGACGTTGAAAAATCGCTCTCTTTTCAGCAATCGCCTGTTCGGTTATTGCCGATTTGGAATTGGTTTTCAGAGCCGCAATGAGTGCCTGGCTCTTGCTGCTTTCGAGGTCGGGCAGTGTCACGTCGAGCGACATCAAGTCGTGGATGCTGAAGCACAACGCATGCACAGTGTCTGCTTGGGTCAACCAGCGCAGGTTTTCGCACGAGGTGCGCGGTGCCAGCACCGAGGTTTGATCATTGACCCACATGGCTCCGCGATCAAAAGCAAAATCAAGTTTATCGCGGGTTCCCGCATAGCTGTAGGGTGGAAACTCGCTCCAGGCGGCGCGCATTTTTGTGGCTTTGTCGAGAACAGGATGCGATAGATTCCAGGTCACAAATCCACCAATTGACGAGGATTCGTCGCGCAATGCGAGTTTCAGCGAAGTCAGGCGCAGTGGCCTGATGCAATGTGATGCCGTCCACATCCGGATCTGACCACTCGCAGCATTCAGCAGTTCAAGAAACACGTTGCATTTCGACAAGCTGATGTTCCCATCCCAGTTGGCGGATAGTGTGTCGTGGTGGGTCGTGAGGAGCAGGCCGGCGTTGGTTTTGGAAAAAGTCGGAATGGGAGCCGTCTGCGCATTGATGATCGCTTTTGTCGTTGAACACTGGCCAGGCAATCCCGTCGTCTTTCCTCCACACCCCACGAGGGACAGGGCAAAAGCAGCAGAAAAAAGATTTTTGACCATCGACAACGTCATCTCAAATTTCCTCATGGGTCCGGCGGTATAAAAAACGCCATGACCGAAACCTGGCTTGCGTAACTTGAGGGCATCACCAACAGGCGATCATCCAACCACCTGACGTGTGCATCCGTATAAACAATGGATGACTGGGAAAAGCCGGCGGGTTGGGGAATTCTTCCCCATTTGTTTTCGCCATGCGTGAAATACCATGTGTAGTCCTGATTCCTGGATTTCCACAAAAACATATGACGCCCCGTCCAGACCGGCCGTTCTGTGGCGCGGAATCGTGGCTCTTCTGCGGTTGCAGGAAGACTGCGCCATTGATTCGTTGTTGGATTGTAAAGGCTCACTCCCTTCGGAGCGACAACGTCGGAATCCAGATTCATTCTGGGAGCGGTGAGCCCACCCCAAACAAGAACCTCACTTCCCGTCCAAACGCCATGAGCTGCCAGTCGGGCGCTGGGCGCTCCTGTGGACGCGGAAGGACTCCAATTTCCACTGCTGAAGTCAAAGAGAGCGCCGTTGGCCAGTGGTGCAGATGCATCGGCGATTTCCTCGACCGTGTTGCTCAAGGTTGTTCCTGGAGCGCTGTATCCACCCCAAACAAAGCATCCCATATTTGTTGAAACGACGGTCGGAAGGTGTCGCACCCCAGGACTGTCTGTAGCCGACGCGTATGAAAGTGAGGGGGGCGTGGTGGTGCTGTCCAGGATGACTTGTTTTTGAGTGTGGGCAGTCGTGGCATCAACATCCGTCACGGTACGCGTCGAAAGTCTTTTTCCCCCAACAAACATGAGCTTTGTGCCGTCTGTGTTTTGGCAAGTGGATGCGCCATTGAAGCTGCTCTTTGTCCAATCCGACAGAGGGCTGTAGTCAAAGTCGATGGCTGTGGACGTGTTCAACAACGCTGTGGGCGTGGCTGTCGGATTGCTGCGGTGGTCAATCATGATTCCGTCGAATTTGTAGACGTAGGCAGCAGGAGAGCCTTCCGCCCGATAGCCACCCAGCTGAAAGAACTTTCCATTCAGCAGGAAATTCGGGGCTGAAAACCTCGACACCAAAGAGCCTGTTTCCATGGGGAGCTGGTTCCATGTTTTTGATGCGGTGTTGTAGAGCCATCCTCCCAGATTTTGGGTTGCGCCAGCGGTGTACCATCCGGAAAGTGCGTCCTTGGCATTGATCGTGTCAGTTGAACGAGCTCCATAAAAAATCAATTGTTTTGAAATCGTGTCCCAAACGGGTTCATTGACATCAAAAATTCCGTTGGGGCCATTGGGTCTGTTGCTCGTTGCATTGTTGGGTTGACCATCAATGCGACCGAATGTGAAGTTGTTGGTTCCTGCATCATAGGTAATGTTGAAGCTTTGAAAGAGCTTGCTTTGCGGAACCTGAGTGGTTGCATTGATGGTCCGGCCGCTCGCCAAAGTGCTGGTTTGAACAGTAGTGTAGACACTCGAGTCGTGTGTCACAGTGCCGTTCATGACAAAAGTTTTTCCGTTGTTGTCATTGAAAGCCAGCCAGTCTTCACAGCAGGTATAAATTGGCTTGCCGCCAGATGTGTACCAAGACAACCAAGGCGACAAAAATGTTTTGTCCAGCGAAGTATAAGTGTAGTTTGTTCCGTCGTCGGTTTTGACCTGGCCGTCGTGGTACTGTGCAATCAAGATTCGTGGTTCAATGTCGCTTGAGATTTCGCTGGCACTTCCTGCCACCACAAAAAAATGGTGTTTTGTCGACGAGCCATCGCCATCCACAAAAACGGTTGGATTGAGATAGAGATCTGCAACTCCTGAAATCGGTGCGAGGCCGATGCGCTGTTGACTCACAGAGTTTGAGTCGAGATCGAAGACAAATCCCTTGCGCAGAAATTCTCCGCGTCCAGCCTTTCCACCAAATACGATGATTTTTCCTTTCTGATTGAGTTGATTATCCAGGCGGGTATGAACTGAGCCGGCAAAGGCGAATTCGCCACGCTTCTCGGGTGTCGAACCGCTGGCCGGAATTGTCAACGATGGCGTTGGCAGCCATGTGTCGGTTGCTGGTGAGTATCGGGCGCCAGAATCCAAAAAGACATCACCTGGCCTTGCGCCTCCCAGAACGACGAATTCGGGCGTATTTCCTCCGGACCAGATTCCCACGTGACCGTAGCGTGGCGATGGAGCCTGAACTTCCGACATCTTCCGCCATTGGTGGGTTGTCATATTGTAAATTGCGCCATCACCGAGTGCGAACTCGTAGCCCAAATCCGTACGTGCAAGTCCGCCCCAAACCAACACTTCTGTGTCGGAAATAAAATGTACTGACGGCTTGATACGCGGTGAGGGTGCTCCCTCACCCTGCATTGAAATCCAGGCGTTGGTTGAAATATCGTAAATGCCGCCGTCGGCGATGGGTGTTCCATTGTTTTCCCCGCCAAAGACGGCGACGAGATTACGCGAGGGCGTCACAGTCGTGATTCGTCGACCGGAAACTCCCGCATTGGCACGTGGCGTAGGAGAGAAGTCGGTGACGATGAATTCCATGTCGCGGCTGACCGGATTGTAGATATATCCACCGTCAAGATAGCTGTAATCCTGGATTTTCTTCAGCATCTCGACGGTGTCTTGTGTGTAGCTTCCGCGCGAACCGATACCTGCATTCTTCGCTAGTTTTCCAGACCAGACGAAGGCATATTCACCCGTCCAGGTCGCGACGTTCTGAATACCGACGATTCGTTCCAGCAGTGCACGTTGGGGGATTCTTTGCCAACAGCTCAAAGTGACGGGAATCACAAATTCGCGGCTCTCCAGCGCGTCGGCAGTTCTGTACTGGACGCTGATGTCTTGCCTTCCGCAATTGGAATTGCTTTTGCCCAGAGTCAGCTCGTAAGTCGATTGAATCGGCATCCACATGGCGGTTGATGGAGCCGACTCGAAAGCGATTTTCATTTCAGTCGCCTTGGACGGCAGATTGTTCAGGCTGATACTGAATGTGCGGTTGGGTGAGACGATGGAACGTTGAGCGACACTTGCGCTGGGCACGTAGGGGCTGGTGCCGTCGGAGAACGGATCATAAAGAACCGAAAAACCAAACTCTCCGATCAACTTAAGTCCAGCATCGTAGGCGAGCAAGCGCAGATCGTTGATGCCTGAGTTCAGCAAAGGAATATCGATATTCTTCTTGATTGAACGACGCGCGACAAGCTCATTGCCCAGGATGTCAACCACCTTGAATGATCGCGCAGCGGTCGGGAATTTCGCCTCCATTTTGAGGATTTTTTCTGTGACAATTCCATGAGGCGCATTGAGCAGCGTGGGTGAGTTGTATTCAAGATCCCATTCGCCAATCCAAACGTCGCCTAAGTCGTTGGTCTTTCCTGCTTCCGTTGTAAAAGGAATATTGTTGGCCATTCCTGCAACTGTGCTGCGGACATTCAAATGCCAAGTTCCCGCAGGCACCGAGGTGAAAGAGAATTCCCCGTTGCCACCGGAAACAACACTGATTCCTAAAGTTGGTATTTTGAGTGTTGCGTTCTGAACAACAGACCCATCGCGGATGGCAACAACGCGACCTGAAATTTGCGCAGGCTTTTGCAGTGCGATGTTGCCAACGTCGAATGCTGTTCCACCTTCAACAATAATATTGGCAATCGCAGCGACCGCTTTTTCCTGGTTGGACTCGGCCTCAACAAAAAGTGTGTGGCGCCCCGGCAGAAGATTTTTGAGCGCGAATTTACCATCAGATAGTGTTTCGATTTTCACATCGGGTTGTTCCGCACTTCGGGCAGAGAACGTCGACCACTTGGCTGAGTCGAGGTTGAAACGGATCTGTCCAAATCCGGGTACTTGAGAAGTTCCTCCGCTTTGCACCGAAAAATTCGGTTCGCGAGTCGACAATGAGCCGTTCTTCTCAGCACCTTTGGAACAGGAAATGAGGCCTGCGAGGCTGGTGATCAACAAGAGAAAGAATACACGATAATTTTTTGCCATTTTCAGCAAGCTCTCAGGGCAATGCATAGAACACCCCCAGAGCTGATGGGCTGGCGGCTGTGCGGCCACCGAAGATAAACACCCGATCGGAGTCCGGCAGAGCGGTCGCCGTATGGTGTTGGCGTGGAGGCGGGGCTTCAAAGGTTGTCACCGGTATCCAATGATTCGACAAAAGCTCATAGATCGCTCCATCCGAGAGATATTCTCCCCCCAGTGCCGAGACTCCCGACCAGAAAAAAAGTCGCGGCACAACCCCCGGAAAACTTGCGGTGGATTTTGGCAAGAGTCGTCGTTCGGACGGAGCGCCCTGCATGGGAAGGAAGAAATTTTTCATGTATTTTGTCACCGGCGAGGTACTTGTGAGGCTGCTTGGACGAAAGCAGACTCCGCGTTTTCCAACCGGTGCAAAATTGTATGAATCGTAAAGACGACGGCAAAATGACTGATACGACTTTGGCTGGCCGCTGAGGACTTCCAGAACTTCACAAACCTTCGGCAAGGCATCCGTGTATTTTTGGCCACCAAAAACGCACGGATTTGTTGTTTCTAGGTATTCAAGTGCTGTTGCGTACACGTTGTCGGAGGTGAATCGTTGGCTCACGAGAATGTGTCCGTTGAGTGAGCCGACTCGAGAATCGCCAGAGGTGTAGAGATATGTGTAAAGTCCCGGGATATCACTGGTCGTTCCGTCTGTATTTGTGATTGTCTTTTTTGCACTGAAGAAAGCGATAATGTTGGAGGTCTGTTCTGGATCAGTGCCCGATTCGGTGCTGGGTCCGGTGAGGCCAGAAACGAGCCACAATACTTTGCCGCTGGAATCGAATCCGAAACCCGAACGCGAAAAGGCATAAGTTCCTAGACTTCCCGTCTGCCACGTCGTTTGCACGAGTCCATTTTTGGATTCAAAGACATAGCCCATGTTGCTTGATGGTGCGGGCAGACCTGTCGTGGCATTCGTGGTTTCTCCTCCGATGATGACGAACATCCCTTCGATATTAAAACCATCGTCGGGTGTTGCATGGCGGATGTATGCGACGGTTGAATTGAGCAAGGTTGTTGGTGCGCCTGATGGCGTTGTTCCTTGCCAAAGTTGAGTCGAAAGCCGAAAAATCCCCTGCCCAGAGACTGGCGACCCTGACAAATCTTCACCACCGGTGATCAGGATATTATTCTTGCCTGCAACCACTTTTGGATTCGTGCGGGCTGCAAGTGCAGAATTCGACGGCACAGCATCCCAGCGCCAGCCGTCATTGAATCTGCGCAGCAGAGCTCCGTCGGAAAACAATTGCGTTTCATTTCTGCCACCCCAAATGAAAATACCGTCACTCTCAACAGCACCTGAAAGGCCGCAGTCCAATACGGCATCGGTGGTCGGATTGAAGCAGAATTTGAAGGCTGTGGCGCTGTGATCCCAGCGGGGTGCCAATGGCGAAGGTGGAAGGTTCTTGTCCCAACAGCGAATGTTCCACTCGCGCCGCAAACTTTGGGTTTGTCGTCCCATGGTGTCCTTGAAGCGAACATAGACGCTGTGTCGGCCGCAGGATTGCGGCGTCAATGGTAAAGTTGCTTTCAGCGTTGCATCAATATTGACCCATTGCCGGGGCGCATCATCGATGTCGACATTGACGCTGTGTTGCGATGCTCCTGCTGGCGCGATTGTCCTGATTTCTGTTTCAAGAGTCGCTTTTTTCAGGCCAGAGCCTTCTGGAAGTTTGAGATTGGCGTCAATGACATCAAATTGCGAAACAACAGGTTGAACCACCACCGCATCTGCTGTGTCGAGAATGTTGGCGAGCTCAACCCTGAATTGTTGGACGAGAACATCGCTTGTCACGTCGTCGGCAGTGCGCAGCTGGACGAAAACAGTTTGAAGCCCATTGATGGATACCGGCCACGAGAAAACCGATCGCAATGGCATCCAGAACGCATTTATAAAAGCCGGATTGTCTGCAATCCGCATCTCAATAAATCGCTCTTCTGCAGAAAGAAGCAACGGAGCATGCGGCTGCGTCAACACGCCGGTCCACAAAGGCGTGAGGAGATTTTCTTTGCTGATGAGCTGTGACTTGCCAGTGTCAATGCTCTCGGATTGAAGCAAAACTTTGCGCCATCCCAAAGTCTGCCCTGCGGCATTGCCAATCACGACACTCCAGCCACCGAAAGGCAAGGGTCCTGTGCTCCATTTTCCGTCTGCCTGGATGGGAAACGTCTTGTTGAGTTCTGTGATTTTTCCAATTGTGCCGCCACCCGGATTGCCTTCAAGTTGACCGGTGATTGCCAGTCCATTCGCCGACATCACCATGCCCATGTTGAGACTTTCTCCTGGACGCAAAACCAAATCTTCGATTTTCAAAGCCTTGTTGAGCGCAGGATCCCTGACCACCAGACTTCCACGCAAAATTTCTGTGGTCGTTGCGCTAAAAATAGCTGTGTTTGGGGTCGAGCTGCAAAGCTGGAGACCTTCGACGGGAGCTTCTTCTTCAGACAAAAACACAAGTTCCGCATTTGCCGAAAGGGTTCCCTCATCCCATGCGATGGAAACTTCTGCTCCGTTTCTGGCGGTTGCGCTGAATCCCGAAGTGGTGTCGACGGGAAAGCAAGCGGACGGCGTCGGAGACGGACGCATTGCTCCTGCAATTTCAGCGACCGGCGGAATCAAGGGTGTGCTGTTTTGCGCTTTTGAACATGCAATAAACCAGGTCGCCCACAGGCCGACCAAGCCAATTCGCCAACACAAATCCGCCAATTTCCGCTGACTCATGGACTTTTTACCCCAAAACCCCTAATCAAAGGCATCATCGGCGAAAAAATTGCCCGTATTAGATACTGAAGTTTTTTACTAATAATTTTGAAGCTTTGAATATTAAAGGTCCGGCTATGATCCAACTCAACAATTTGACCATGCGTTTCGGGGCAAAGATCCTCTTCGAAAATATCAACGCCCGTTTCAACATGGGGTGTACCTACGGGATCATCGGGGCCAATGGTGCCGGAAAGTCGACTTTGCTGAAAATCATCGCCGGACTTATCGAGCCGGACACGGGCGACGTCACATTGGGCAAGGACCTGCGTCTTGGTTTTTTGAAGCAGGACCATTTCGAATACGACGAACAGACAATTCTCAACACCGTCATCATGGGCAACCAATTGTTGTGGCAAGCCATGGTCGCGAAAGACGAGATCTATGAGCGCGGCACTTTTACGGATGCCGAAAACGACCGCTTGGGTGAACTCGAGATGATTGTCGCCGAGAACGATGGTTATGAAGCCGATGTCCTTGCGGCGCAACTGTTGGAAGGCTTGGGAATTCCGGCGACGGTGCACAACGACAAGATGAAGACCTTGGCTGGTGGCTATAAGGTTCGTGTTTTGCTTGCCCAGTGCCTCTTCCCCAAGCCTGATCTCTTGCTTCTCGACGAACCGACCAACAATCTCGATGTGCACAGCATTCGCTGGCTCGAGAACACCATCAAGCAGCGTCAGGGCATCACACTGATCGTTTCGCATGACAGACATTTCTTGAATGCCACCTGCACACATGTTGCAGACATCGATCGCAACACGATTCAGTTTTACTCCGGCGATTACGAATATTTCATGGCAGCAAGCCAGCTGGCACTTGAACAAACCGAACTTTCAAACATGAAATTGGAAAAGCGGAAGGCTGAGTTGGAAGCCTTTGTTGCGCGCTTCAGTGCCAATGCCAGCAAGAGCAGTCAGGCATCCAGTCGTCGCAAGCTGCTTGAAAAGCTCGAGACCCAGCTCGAGGAAATTGTGCCAAGCAAGAGGCTTTATCCCAAGTTCATGTTTAAACCCAACAAGCAGCTGGGCAAACAGTTGTTGCAGGTGGAGGGTGTCAGCAAGACGTTTCCACCCTCGGAAACCGACAATCGAGAAAAGGTTTTGTACAAAGATCTTCACCTTTACTTGAATCCAGGTGATCGTCTTGCCATCATCGGGCCCAACGGTGTTGGCAAAACAACTTTGCTCAAGATGTTGGTCGGGCAGCTGAGCCCCGACCAAGGAAAAATCACTTGGGGTGTGAGTGCACAGCAAGGATATTTTCCTCAGGATCACAAGGAAGCTTTGCCGAGCGGAACAACTCCGTTTGACTGGCTAACAACCTTTGCTCCCAACGAGTCGCATGAATATGTTCGAGGTTTTCTTGGACGAATGTTGTTCCGCGGGAACGAGCAAGACAAAAAGACCGAGTCGCTGAGCGGTGGAGAAAGAGCCAGAGTCCTGTTTTCAAAGCTGATGATGGATGGTGCCAATGTCATGATTCTGGATGAGCCGACCAACCACCTCGATCTCGAGAGCATCACGGCCCTCAATGAGGCTCTCAAGGAATTCCAAGGCTCGTTGATCTTCGTCAGTCATGACATCGATTTCATTTCATCCCTGGCAAACCGGGTTCTCGAGATCGACGCACAAGGCAAACACCGGTTCATGGATATTGCCGAATTCGAACCGTGAAAGTTTCTCAAACGGATGAGCGTTAAGCCGATTTCAGGATCAGTTTGAAACGGTTGAAACGCGCAGCGGGCGCAGATCCAAATTGGAACTCAACTTGCCAACTTCCAAAATAGCGAGTTTCAGGAAGCCTTTTGCAAGATGCGATTTGGTGGTCAGTTCGACAGCTTCAACGCTTTCCGTGAGCATGCCGTCGAGCTTCCTGACCGGACCTTCGTACAAGGTGTGTGCGCGGATGTGGTTGAACACGCGTTCACGCAGAGCCGTTTTTGCAGAGTCAACGGCATAGACGATGCGCTGCGAATCCGATGTCAGGGCCTTGCCTACAACAAACGACCAATAACGGGTTCTGCGCAACGGGTGGCCGGGGTTCAAATAGACCGCCGTGATTTCGGTCACAGAAGTGTCTGATGGTTTCACAACATTTTCGGGGAGCTGTTCGAGTGTTCGGAATGGCCCTTGATCAATAAGAGCAAAGCCACCTTGAGGTTCGTTTTGTTCATTGAAGCATACGAATGCTTTTCCTCGCCCCAGATAATCCAGTGGCAATCGGATACCATCTGCCTCAGCAAATTCGTCCTGGAGGATGGAAAGGTCTCTTTCTGAATCAAGTTTTTTAAAATGGATTTTTTCTTGACCCAAAAAAACATTTGTTAGCTCGGAAAAAACAACAAGTCCGTGTCCAATCAAACCGTACATTTTCTGCTCCCCTGGAAATCTGTCTGACTCTGACGAACACTCTTTTGATTTGCAAACAGTGTTCTGTCCGGATGACAACGAGGGTCGTACGTGAAAAAACCAAGGGCGGGTACCCAAAGGTTGATTGGTATCAGTTTCTGATACCCGATGGTTCATCAAAGGAAGCACGACACCCGTCAACGAGTTCTTCAGTACTGACGCGGCCTCCACATTCAGAAATCAAGCTTGAAAACTCGTTTGCGAGTTTCTCGATTTCGTAAGTGTCCGTCCTGAAGTTGAATTTCCGATTCCATACTGTTCTAACG
>JBDLRR010000262.1:0-2801 GCA_039799985.1 Pseudomonadota bacterium
AATTTATGAAACCCAAAGAGCAGGTGGGTAATACTCAACAATCCGGTGATGCATCTGGAACAAGTTCTGGTGCCGGGAAAGATGCATCGCAGACTGCAGGCAACGCTTTACCTGGAACGAACTCGACTCCTGTCGCCTCGCCAACACCGACTTCGACTCCAGCCTCAACTCAAAGCGGCGCAGTTACAATTTGCAATCAGCCTCCGCGCGTCGCCGGTGAATTCAAAAACATCAAATATCAAACCTTGAGTGGGGTGTCCGACAACCTTCAGTCGTTGGATATCTACGTTCCTGCTATCAGCAATTCTTGCATCGGAGCGCCGGTTGTCATCTGGGTTCATGGTGGTGGTTGGATGATTGGTGACAAGGTGAATCTCGACAGCAAAACTGAATTCTATCGTTCGTTGGGATATATTCTGGTCAGCGTGAATTACAGACTCTCGCCCGATGTGCGCGTTGATTCTTCGCTCAGTGATTCTCGAGTCAAATTCCCCGATCATCCCAATGACGTTGGTGCTGCCATTGCATGGGTTCACAAAAATATTTCAGGATATGGCGGCAACCCTGAAAAAATCGCACTCGCAGGTCATTCCGCTGGCGCGCACCTTGTTGCGCTCGTCAGCACGGATCAAAGTTATATCCGAAGGGCTGATTCCACCTGGAAGAGTTCCTTTTTGAAATGCACAGGCAGCTATGACACCGAAGGTTACGATATTCTCACCGCACTTGCACCTGCTTCGGCTCCTGCACCAAGTCAGGTTCTGATCTACAGAAATGCATTCGGTGATTCAACTGATGTTCGCAGTCTTGCTTCACCGAAAAATCACGTTTCAAGAGAGTCACCGGCATTTCAATTTGCGCGACGTGGAGACTTGTCGCGCAAAGAAGTCTTGTCTGCTTTCTCAGCTTCGGTGCAGAACCTGGGAATTGTGACATCAACGATCGAAGCGAGCACTTTGACGCACGAGGAAGTCAATTCAAGCATTGGTGCGGCGGGAGACACGGTCATGACGCCCTTTGTGAGAGATTTCATGACCCGTGTCTGCTTTCCAAAATAATCGCAATTACTTTTTCCATTAAGTACAGGATGGCGGCCAAGACTTTCTTATCAGATGCGGATGAGCCTTCGCTGCATAACTGATCACTGCACCAAAAGCTTTTCCAAATTGTCCTGCGCAACATAGAAGGCATCATAGTTTGCGCACGCGGTTTCTTTCACAAGACTGGAAGGCTTACCGATCACAATTTCAAGCATCTTCTGGCCACCCAGTGTGGCTGGATTGTTGTTGACTGCCAGAACGTAAGTCTCGGGAGCCAGTGTGGCACACACACTGTTGCCCGGTTGACCTCTCTTGAGTCCTTTGACAACAGGTTTGCTTCCGGCTTTGACCTTCCAAATGTTTTCGCGCTTGGGCATTGCCATCACAAATGCTTTGACGGTGTCGAGGGCTTCAGTCGCCGCTTGAATACTCGGATAGGGCTTGTCGATGGGTGGCATTGCACTCTTTCCAGGAGGGTTCATCTTCGTATAAAGCGTGCTGTTTTCAAGCTCGCCTGGTATCACCCAGTTGCCCATGGCAAGAATGTAACGCAGGTGATGAAGTCCATCTCCCGTGGCATCGCCTGTGTTTGTGTAGTTGTCGTGGCAGCCCTCACATTGGGCAGAGACAATCACCTTTTTTACAAGTGCATCATATGATTTTCTGAATTCGGGTGTTTCTGCGATGATTTGTGTATAGGCCTTTGCAAAGTTGGGGCGTGGTGCTGGACCCTGCGAGGCGACCTCTCGAACGGGTGTGGACAGCCGAAGAATCGCATGCGACTTGTCGTCTGCAATCCAAAGACTTCCGTCGCTGGCTTGGGCAATCGCAACCGGTGCGCCACGTGGCCTGAAGCCGGGGGCATCATACCAGCCATGGATGACTTCTTCCGATTCAGTTGCAGCGGGAACTTCTGGATAGGGCCTGATGAATGCTGTCGTCCCGCCCGAATTGTCGTCGTCACGATAGGCTCCCTTCCCCAAGCGCACAGGCAGGCCCGTAGCGTCTGTCTTGAAGGCAATAATTCTGTGCCCTGCACTTCTGTATCCATGCAAAGAAACCAACAACTTGTTTTTGAGGTTGGGAAACATGTTGCCGGTGTATTGGACAATGCCCAAAGGTGAGCTGTGCGGAGGCAAAAACACATACGGCGAGCGGTACTCTGGATTCCGGGCGGGATCGCAGATGAACGAGAATTTTGCCCACTCCTCACTGGTTGAGCTGTAGTCATAGCAGTACGGCCATCCGAAGTGGGGCACGCTTCCGCGTCCTTCAAGATCTGCCTTGCGGATCACGTTCAATTCTTCAAAGGGTCGCGTTGATTCGTTGAAATCCCGCCCATTTTCGACTTGAATCAGATCTCCTGAAGGAGTGAACAGAAGACCCATGGAATTGCGCAGGCCACGAGCTACTATCGTATAATTGCTGTCCCACTTTTTGGCCAAACTTCCGTTGAACTTGTACTTTCGAATCACTGCACCTTGTTCACGGATGTCGGTGGATCCTGCAGTTCCGAATTTGATGTCTGCCTCAAGACATTCCTTGCCTTTGAAATCCGAACAGTGGTCGGTGTAAGCCCCGATGTTGATGTACATGTTGAACTGGCTGTCGAACGCAAAATGTTTCAGAGGGTGCATGCTGTTTTTCTGGCCGTTGCTGATCATTGCGGGCAAATTTGTCACAACGTCAACAACAGCGCTGGCCGGAATCGCCTGCGTCCCATTGATGGCTGAAATTGGAAATGCGCGAATTCTGCCGTCT
>JBDLRR010000263.1:0-9203 GCA_039799985.1 Pseudomonadota bacterium
CCGCCTGCTCAAAGCAATGCGCCAACCCAACGCATGGACTCGTTGTTGAAGTTTCAATTTGAACAGGACTTCTCAGTTTACCCTGATGCTTCACTACAGGATCGCCTGTTTGCCTATGCCATCGATATTTCAGTGTCTGGCCCATTGTCACTTTTGGTGGTCTCGGTTTTTGAATTTGTCGTCACACGTTTTTTGAATCTGCCGCATCTTGCGAGCATGCTCGGAGTTGCGGTTCTTTCTTTGATTGTTCCATTTTTGTATTGGATTTTGATGACCTGGAAAGTTGGAATGACCGTCGGAAAAAGAATCATCGGTATTCAGGTGGTTCCGCGCAATTTTCCGAATGCCAGGCTTGGTCCGTTCTCAGTTTTTTTTCGCGAGACTTTGGGGCGAAGTTTGCTTTTTCCCCTGTTCCCTTTGGCTTTGTTTGGTTTCTTTGCAACCGACTTTGTTGCAGGTACACGAGTGGTACGGGTGCGCAATCCTGATGCCGAAGTTTGATAAATTTCAAACTTCAATGACAACCGTGTGGAGCATGACGTCGTGAGCTGCTTGGCGCTTTCTGGTGAAAAGAGGCATCAGGAAAAAAACGAGAAAAGATGAGGTTGCCGCAAAAGCAAACTGCCTTGCAATCGATTGCGTGAGGGTGAGTCGCCTGTTGTCTTCTCCCACAACTGCAAGGCCAAGCATTGCTTTACCGACTGAGGCCTGCATCTTTGAGGCCTGCAGCAGAGAAATAGAAAATTGCCAGACTGCAAACGAGAGAATGAAATGGCGAGTTTTGTCCCAATGGTTGTTCAAGACAGTCGGCATCTGCTCCATCAACGGTGAAAGCGCAAACGAGATCGCAACCAGGAGGGCACAATCAACAACAAAAGCGACGAACCTTTTCAGGTGGCTCGCCATGGGATTGCTTCCGGCGCCAGCCTTCTTCAATAAGGACTGCACTTCCTGCCATTCGTTGGATCCAACTTCAGCCGCCCATTCATTCTTGAGTACCTGTCCGGTGCTCAACAGGCTCGCCAAGTCCTCGAGTGAAATGGGGCCAAGAATCATCCCGTTGCGTTTTTTGACCACGATGTTCACGATCACTCCAACAACTCTGATCTGATTTTTGATGTTAACAAATTTTTCGAAATCTGCTGTGAGTCAACAATCCATCAGCAGATTGTAGAACCGCTCCGGTCCGTTTTGATTCTTGCTGTGTCCTCAGAATTGCAAATTGAAATAACGCTCAGATTACAGCACAAACCGAAGGGGATCGTTTGTTCAGAAATTCAACCAAGAAAACAGGAGGCGACATGAGAGGACATCAATTTCTGATGGCCGGCGTTGCTTTGCTTGCTGGTTTGCCAAGCGCGTTTGCATTTGCGGCAACGCGCACCGAGACTCGCGAGTGCACGCTCAAGTTTTCAAAGAACGAGACAACCTTGCCACAAAAGCAGGTTGATGATTGTTTGTCTGCTTTTGCCAATCGCAAAGAGGATGTGGAACACGTCCAGATCATCGCTGGCACGCGTTTGGGCGGCGCTCACAAAACAAGTATGAAGCGTTCAACTGCTCGTCTCGACAATTTGAGAAAAAAGCTGACGGCCGATTTCCCGAATGCCCGCATTGATTCTGTGAACGCGGGTCCGAGTCGGGAGCTGGGCGAGGTCTTGCGCCTCACAATCATTTCTCTCAGCCCAGAAACAAAAGCCGCCATGGCAGAAGAATCGAATCGCGTGACCACAGAGGAGCGCCGTTTGCACACCACGGCAGGAGCGGGCTCCGAAACCGGCGAGCCACAAATTGAACCCCAGAAAGAAGCTGGCGAATTGCCACGGGTGTCGGTCGAACCCGTCGTCAAGGCTGAGGGAGTGCGTGAAAATTTTGGTCGCGTTGCAGCCCGATTAGGGCAAGATTCCAATCGTGATTTGGACGAATCCTTTCCGGTGATCGGACTTGAAGTTGCCTATGTTCGTCCAAATACAGGGATGCAAAATCTTCGCACAGAAATGGGTGCAACGGCCGCATCGATGTCGAAAGGCGACAAGCTGATGCAACAAGCCAGCGCTCACGCACTTTTGGGTGCCGGTTTCAACCTCAGCGGAATAATTGTTGGAGCCCGGGCCTTGGGCGGTGGCGTCTGGGATGAAGAAAATAAATGGCGCGATGACTTTGGTGGAGAGGGACGGCTTGGCTTTGAAAACAAAACTCTGTCGGTTTTTGCCGGCGTGGGCCGTACCCAGAAGACATCCCGCTTTGGTTTAGATGTGGGTATTCTGCTTTAAGAATTACTGCTCGAGGCCCGCAGCCACCCTGAGGTTGCGGGCTGCCTGAGCGGATGATGGGCAAGGTGCCCCGGGACGCTTGCCCAATCTGCGCAACACACCTTCAGAATTCTTTCCATCGGCAGTACGGACAAGTGCAGTCAACTCATCGTCGGTGACGATGGCCTCTTTTTCGATATCAGCAACTGCTGTTGCGAATTCATCGAGGAATTGCTTGTCTGCCTTGAAAAGTGGTGGTGGTTTTTCTGTGTTCTCGGTCCACAGATTCACGGATCCTTGGATTGCAGCAGAAACCACTGTCACGAGTCCTGTGACACACGCAAGACCCATGACACGTGATGTGCTGGGATTTCGGAAACAAAAGTGATGAGCCTTGTCGAAAATGCTGAATGCCGAGTTGACCATGACGTTGCGTGGACCCGCAAGCTTGGCCAAGAGTGCGCCATTTTTGAATTTTGCCAAAACTGAGTTTTCAGTGACCCGCGCCCAAAAAGCCAATGCCTTTTCGCGATTTCCCAGAAGACTTTCGGCACTCATTCCACCGAGGCGGTCGTTGAGGAACGCTTGGCTTGCAACAGTACCACCAATGGTTGCCACATAAACCGGATTGGATGTGAGGTTTGAAAAATTGCGTTGGCTCGCCTCGGTCATTCGCAGTTTGGTGTTGTCATAAAGCGCGCGCATGTTTCTGAGGAGTGGATCACGTTTCATGGCGCCAATCAGCGCAGGAGTCGGCACATAATTGAGTGACACCAGCTCCGATCCCTCCATCGCGTCAGCTTGATCTGCCGGAAGGCTCAGGTTGATGTTGTTGAGATCGATTTTCTTTTTACGACTGTCGCCGGCGCGAATCAGGTACCAGCATTGCCCCATTTTTTTGAATGCTGTCGTGACTGCGTCCGGGGCATCGGCCGCGTCGCCAGACGTTGTTCCGGTTGGGGCAGACAATGAATCTGGGTTTGGATTTGCCGAGATGGGCGGAGTGTTGGGATCTGCAGGTGTTGCATCCGCGATGGTGTCATTGAGTGGCAAGAGCAGCGCCTGGATTTGCCCCGTCGTTTTGTCTTTTTGAACAAACGTGTTGTTTTTGGATTGAAAGAGCTGACAGCCACTCAGGGCTATTACCGGTACGAACAACAAAGGAATGAGGAGTCGGGGGTGGTTCGCTGTGCGCTGGGGCGTCATGGGGGCTCCTGCAGGCAATGGTTTGCCTACAGAATACCCAATCCCAAAGCGTCTCGCACCCGTTGGCGAACTGTCGCTGCCAATTGTCTTGCCCGTTCGTGGCCCGGTGCAAGAAGTTGGGCAACTTCACGTGGACTGTTGATGTAGTGTTCAAAAAGCTCTCGTTTGGTGCCAAATACGCGCTCGTGCTCGTCCAAAAGATCTTTTTTGGCGTGCCCGTATCCGTAGCCGGTTCCCTTGCGCAGGCGCTCTTCCATATAGGAAATGGATTCGCTTGATCCGAAAGATTTGAGGATTTGAAAAACCGCACAGCTTTCCGGGTCCTTTGGGTCGTCAAGACCTTTGGAGTCGGTTTTGATTTCCTTGCAACGCTTCTCGATTTCCTTTTTCGGCGCAAACAGCGGGATGTGATTCCCATAGCTTTTGCTCATCTTGCGCTCGCCGTCGATTCCAATAAGCAAGGGTGTTTCCTGTATTTGCGCTTTCGGTTCAAACAGAACTGGATGTCCAACCGCGTTGTTGAAGTACTTGACCATGTCGGACGCATACTCAAGGTGCTGCGCCTGATCTTTGCCGACCGGGACCAATTGCGCATCGAAAGTCACAATGTCGGCTGCCATGAGTACCGGGTAATTGAAGAGTGCCGCGGTTGGTTCCTTGCCATTGACGATGGCGTCTTTGTACGCGTGAGCGCGCTCAAGAAGACCCACCGCACTGACGCAGGACAAGTACCACGCCATCTCCTGGATCTGCGGAATCTCGCTTTGCAGAATGCACATGTTGCTTTCCAGCGAGAATCCCATGGTCAGGTAGGTTGCAAGCAGGCCGGGGGTTTGCTTTCCGGGTTCGAGGATCTTTGCCCGGTCGGTGAGCCCATGCCAGTCCACACACATCAAAATCACTTCGTTCTTGGGATCAAGCGATGCTTCAACTGCAGGTCTGATGGCACCGAAATAATTTCCAACGTGCAGATCTGCTGTTGGCTTGGCACCCGTAAGAATCCGGCTTTTCCCGGCCACGTGGGTCGTGTGTGTGGGTTGCACGCTACTCATCTGAAGACTCCCGTGTGGTAGCTCAATCCCAGAAGAAACATGACAGTCACCACAGCCAACATGGCACGGGTCAAACCGGCACTGGGCTTTTGGGTCTTACGTTCACGGAACATACGGATTTTGGCCAAAGCCAGAAGAACCAACAACAGGCTCAGTTTGGAGTGAAAGATGGGCGCCGGATAGCCTGTGGCATTGGGCATCCATTGAACAATTCCCAGAGCTGCCACGACAACAACCGCAAACATTTCGTAAAGACCGATCCAGCGGCGCCAGGATGCGACCAATGCTTCCGGCTGCAGGATTTGCGAATTTTTTGAGCGAATGAAGAGACTGTCTGCCAGGACGGCAGCAAACAAGGTGGTTGCAAGAAAGCCGTGAAGGAAAATCAGATTCATTGTCGAAAATACTCCTGAAAAAGGCCGTTTATCGGCCAGCCCATCTGTACCGGGAGCGGCCCGGAACGGCAAGTCTGACCGGTGGTTTTGGTGAGGAATTTAGAGTCAGCTGAGGTGACAAAGGATTTTAGGGTCAGGATCCGGAATTTTTGACATGTGTGCGGTTGAATGCGTGGGTAAGGGTGTGAAATGATGAACGCAAGTGTGAGCAAGGCCAGATTTTAGAGGGGATACTGCACCATGACACTCACCAAAGATCGTCTCGTCGAGATCATCCGCCAGCGGACACAGTTCTCGTTTCAAGAGGCTAAGAAGCTTGTCGAATTGATGCTGGAGACGATGAAAAGCAAACTCGAGCAGGGTGAGGAAGTCAAAATCTCCGGCTTTGGCAAGTGGACTGTAAAGAGCAAGCAGAGCCGTCCGGGACGCAACCCTCACACTGGCGAAAGAATCGAAATTTCGGCTCGTCGGGTTGTCACATTTCATCCATCCGAAAAGCTGCGTGACGCCGTCAAGAATGCTGACCTCGACGACAGCAAGCTGACAATCGTTGGTCCCGGTATGACGGATGACGACGACGATATCTGATTCAGGCTTTGTCGACTTTCCCTGCGCTGAGGCAAGAATCAGCAATCAAAGGGAAGAGCGCGTGGTCTGATTCAACGGTCACGCCCCAACCATTGTGAAACAGGTGCTTTGAGCGCGGCAGATTCGCTGCGCTCATTTGCTTTTTTGACGTATTGCGCTGTGGTTGTGATTTGCTTGTGGTTCAGAAGCGATTGAATAAAGCCAAGTGGGACTCCTTGGCGATGAAGAACGGTTGCGACAGTGGCACGGGCACTGTGTGGACTGAGTTTTTTGTTGAGGCCGGCTGCAATTGCAGATTCTCGAATCATTCGAAACACAGCGGTCTGAGAAAGCTTGACCTCTTTGTTTGTGCCTTGAACGCGCGAAAAAACAAAGTCTCCCGCTGCTTCTGTCTGACGACAGTTTGCAATGTAGTTCTGGATGACAGCAGCGCATGCTTCCGACACGACAGTGGTGTGTTCTTCGCCACCCTTGCTGGTGAAGCGCATTTTAAAGACGGGTGGATGAAAGAGCAGGTCGCTCATCCGCAATTCGCAAAGCTCGTCGACCCGCATGCCTACCGAAAACAGCGTATGAATAACGGCGAATCTGAGTTGAGCTGAACGTTGTTGGCGCTCCGCATGAATTCCATCAAACGATGTCGCAAATGCAGCAGTGTGAAGGTGATTCAAGAGCCGAATGGTCTCGTCTTCATCCAGTGCTTGTGTGGTCCCGGAGGCCACTTCCTTTTTGCGCTTGAGCAAGCGACACGGGTTGGAAGAAATCAATTTCCGACGTTCACAAAAGCGAAAGAACGAACTCAGCGTTGCCAACTTGCGTGCCCGATTTGATCCTGCTGCAAATTGCTCCAACCACAACAAAATATGTTTTTCGGTGATTGCATCCAGATTGCCGGCGAGAGTTATTTGCTTGTCGTTCCACCAGCCAAAAAACGAATCAAGATCAGAAAAGTAGTTTCGCCGAGTATGCAAACTTTGAAATTGGAGCAGGAAGTGTTCGACGATCTCTTTCGGTGCAGTTGAGTCGAGAGCACGCAGCCAAGGAGTCAACGGCAACGATGGCAATGGTTGGGAAGATCTCATAGAACTTTCCTGTGGGGTGAGGAGGCCCGAAGCATGTCTCAAATTGATACTAACACAATTGTCAGTGCATTGGCCTACCCGCTGAGTGTATCGTTGTTGGTGGGTTTGGTTTGTTTGGGTGTCTTGATTCGAGCCTGGACCCGGGCCACGCAAAAGAGGCAGGAAGCCAAGCTCAGTGAATTGCAAAATCATCAACGCCAACTTGAGAATCAAATCGCATTGCAGGCAGATGCCCTGGCCAAGCGGGTCGAGCATTGGAGCCGCGATGTGCATGCCCAGTTGGGAGGCCAGTCACAGCAGCTCAAGGTGATGAACGATGCTGTTGGTTCTCTCAAGACCGCCCTGGTGGTTCCGCATTTGCGTGGAAGGATCCTGGGCGAAACAACCCTGGAAAGACTGCTCAGTGACGTGCTGCCACCCCATGGTTACGCGTTTCAATATGAGATAGGCGGAGGCCGAGTCGACGCAGTGATTCGTTTTCCCCACATTGGCCTGGTTTGCCCGATTGATGCCAAGTTTCACTTTGCAGCTGCGCAAACATTGCTGGAAGGACACGTCGACGCCACTGCAATGGCTGAAGCCCGCAAGCAATTGGCCCAGGCACTTAAAGCCAGCGCGCGAGAGATTGCGCGAAAATACGTTCGGCCCGAATTGGGCACCACCGATTTTGCCTATTTGTTCATTCCCTCTGAGGGCGTGTTTCAGGAAGTTTTGCACGACATTGATTTGTGGCAATCACTTGTCGAGGAACGCGTGTTGGTTGTTTCGCCCCATACGCTCTTTGTCGCGCTTCAACCGTTGTCGCACGCGATTCGCTATTATGAAATGTCTGCGGGAGTGAACGAAAAAATCAAATTTCTGCAGAATGCCGAGCAGCAGTTGAACGTCATGTCGGAACAGATTTCAGAACATCTTCAAAAGGCCATGCGTGGCATTGAGCAGAGTCAGAAATTGCTGAGAACGATGCCCGAGTTGAGCCGCACCCTGCGCGCAGGTGCGTCTGCGGGTCATGACAATCACGATTTTTTTGAAAATCCCCAGAGGTCATTTCCGGACGCTGCCGGAATGGTTTGAGTACCTGACAGACGCTCACCGACTCTTTTGCAGTTCCCGGGGTGGTGGACACTTGCCAGTGGCTCCACCGCTATCTGCGCTGAAAAAGGCAGTTTCAAGCCAATTCGTGAACTCCCCAAAAAAATCTTCAGGAGCCTTGTCTCCTGTTTTCACGTCAACATTGACCCTGCCGGGTGTTTTGTCTGCGTGTGACAATTCATCCCGGACGGCATCATGGAATTTGTCCTTGATGTATGAACCACCATCCGAAATTCTGGCAAGCAATGTGTTTCGGGAAAACTTTGTTGCATGTGGCTGTGGATAACTTTGCGTAAAGCGCTCGTTGCTGAAAAGGTCCTTCACTTGTTTGGCCCGTTCGTCCGGCGTTGCGCCTTTGAATGATGATTTGTAGAGGCAATAGCCGTCGCCAAATTTGACCGCAAAAAGCAAATCGGTTTTGGGTTTGCACATCCAGCGAAAGAGTCCGGGTTTGCATTCACTGTATGAATCAATCGATGCAGTACCTGAGTCTCCTGCAGATTCTCCTGTCTTTTTGCAGGCAGTCGTGGTGGCAAGCAAAACGATTGCAGAAACGACAGATGCAAAAACATTTTTCATGGAACTGTCTCCCTTCTTTTCAACTGTGTTTATTGTCCGAGCTTTTTTGACGCGAGACACCGCTTTTCTTTTGTCCTTGCAGGAGCGATCGGGTTGCATCCTCGCACTGGTCGACAAGATCATGTCCCATCCAGCGGGTGAGGGCGAAGCCCAGGCCTGCCGATGCCATCTGGCCAACAACGGGAACCCACTTTGCGAGTTCCTTGCCGGTCATGCGGGTGGCCTGGCGCTTCAACATCGACAGAACGAATTCGCGGGTTCCATAGGAAATGAGCCGGTTGATGAGCGTCAGCTGTGCGGAAGACAACGACGATTTGCCCAGCTCCTTGCGCAGATGTTCTTCATCCAGTTTGTAGCAGCGGAGAATCCACTGATTCATCTTCACGAGAATGGCGACGTCAGCAACGATGTCTGCCCCGGGAATCGGGTTGAACCCATTGACCGCTGCCATTCCTGAAAACAAATTGACGTGCCTTTCAGCCACTTCGCGTTTGCGGCGCAACTGTTCTTCCGTGTATGCCTGTACGGCAAAAACAAACTTGTCGCGGCGCGCTTCGTCGAAATCCTCAAGCAACGAATCAGAAAAAGCCGGAAAATCAAATTCCTTTGGATTTCGGTTTGAAACCAGCCAACAGTTTCTGTTGCGGCCAAACTTGCTTTCAAGATCGGTTCTAATCTTTGGCAGCACAAGATCACGCGACAGGCCATCATGAACAGCATTCTCGATGTCTTGATCGATCATGGTCCTGACAACGTGAATTTTCTTTCCGGTGCGGGTTTGGAGTTCCTCGAGCATCAACATGTCGCTCTCGAGGATTCGTTTGGCCACAACCAGAATGAACGCATCGTAGCGGGCAATTCTCATTGAATCGAGATATTCGTCAAACGGAAATCGGGTTGTTCCGCCACCTGGAAGATCTACAAAAATAAGGCCATTGACGTTGTATTCCTGCGCAG
>JBDLRR010000264.1:0-8792 GCA_039799985.1 Pseudomonadota bacterium
ACAAACCGTGCCGGCAAGATCATCCACCTGAGAAGCATCCCGTCACCGTTTCAAGGTCGAGGTCAAAGACGAATATCGACCATCGGCGAAAATTTTGAAGCCAGTCACGGATTTGCTCGTCACCACGTGACCCACACGGTGCCAAAGAAAAACATAAGGAAGGTCATCGGCCAGAATATTTTGTGCATTCTGATAAAATGCCTTGCGGGCCACAGGATTCGCCTCCGATTTTCCATCATCCAACAATTTGTCGAGATTTTTGTTTGCGTAGAAACCTCGATTTGCACCATTGGGGGGAATACGACTTGAATGAAAAACAAAGTGCAGATGGTCGCCATCCTTGTAACCCGTCCAGGGAGCAATCCACGCTTGAACGTTTCCATCATTGAGATGTTTCATGAAGGCATTGAATTCAAGCACCTCAACCTTGACCTTGAGACCCACATTTTTCAACTGACCAGCGATTGCCTTTGCCACTGCGATACGTTCGCGGTTGAGAGGGACCGTGATCGTAAACGAAGCACGTTCCTTTTTGCCTTTGGGACCATCGGGATCCGGAAGTCCAGCGGCGTCGAGCAATGTTTCAGCTTCTCTTGGATTGAAATTCAAAGCTTTTGGATTGGCAAAATGATATTCATGGCCCGGTGGAAACATGGAATTTGCCACTTGCCCAAGACCCTGCAACGTGAATCTTAGAATCTCTTCGCGATGGATGGCCAGACCAATCGCCCTGCGCACCCGCACATCCGACAGCAGTTTGTTCTTGAGATTGAAAGCCAAAAAAGCGGTGGAATCAGAAGTACGCAACTGCACGTTGAACATGTCAGACCGTTTGCTCGAAATTTCGGAAACCTTGTCGGTGTCGAGTCCATTTTGAACGAGGTCGACATCTCCTTTCAACAAAGCTGCATAACGTGTGTTGTTATCGGTGAGGATCTTGAAGACAATCTTCCTGAGTCCTGGAAGTGCTCCACCGAACGGAGCGCCCGTGTATTTTTCATTGCGCCGCAGGACCCAATCAATGTCGGCCATGGACTCAAGGACAAACGGGCCGGACTCATATCCCTTGTCAACAAACACTCCATCCGGCGGCAGTGCCATTGCCTCTTTTGGCAGAATCCCCACAACCAGGTTCGACACCAAAGACACATCCGGTTCACTGAGATTGAATTTGACCTCGGTGGACGAGGCCTTGCTTACCGACACCACCCGCTCGAACGACCCACGCCTGGGACTCGAGGGCAGAGGAAGTCCCGACTGCCCTAAAATGAATCGATACGTAGCAACAACGTCATCAGCATCGACGTCACGACCAAGACGAAAGCGAATCCCGGAGCGGATTTTGACAATCAAGGTTTTCGGATCTTGATAACTAAACGATTCGGCAACCACCCCTTCGGGCGAGCCGCTTTCAGAGAAGCCAAAGAGCGGAAGAAACAAGAGAGGCTCAAGATATTGGCTATTTGCATCGGTCGAAACAAACCGAGGGTCAACCGTCCGGGGCCTTGCATCAAAGGCGACAGTCAGACTGGAAGAACCCACCTCTGCCGCAAGAGCCCTGGGTCCGAGCCCCTGACTCAAAAAATATTCAGGGCTTAGAAGGACTGAGAGGAAAATGAGAGCGCCCCAACCCGCCTTTTCGAGAGGTTCTGCCAACCATCTGAAATAAAACATAGAGTGTCTCCCTTTTGACCTTTGGCAGTGTAGCCTCGACGGGACTCTTGATGCACGATCCTGGTGTCAAGCGGGCACTCCTTAGGGGAAGCCTCGAATTTGCTCTGTGGCAGGTTGACGCCGCCCTGGGCGTTCGATAGAAGGCGTCGATTATGGTTTTTTTTTGAGGTGACTGAGACATGGCACGTATTTCGATTCAGGACTGTCTCGACAGAATTCCAAACCGCTTTGCTGTGGTCATGTTGGCCGCTCGCCGCATGCGCCAGCTTCAAAAAGGCAGCGACCCGCTGGTCGAATGCAGAAACAAGGAAGCTGTGACTGCATTGCGTGAGATTGCCGCCGGTGTCGTCGGAATACACCACATGGAAAATATTCCTGGCCTCTCGGAAAACATCGAGCGCGTTTCCAAAAAGTACAAGGACTGATGAGTCCAGTGGGTCGCCCGCATGCGTCCTAGAAATTTCCCACGTCTGCTGACACTTGTCGCCCTGACCACAGTTGTGGCCGGGGCGTCTGTGTTGGATGCGTCGTTCATTTTCAAGAACGTGGCTGCTTCAGCAAACGAATCAAAGATTTCCGCGGCCAGTGAAGACACAAAAACAACAAACAAATTTTCGCCTCAATTGCGTTGGGGCCGGGTTGGGAACGACTCCTACGCCAGCGAAGTGGTTTCGTCACTCGGAAAACTTTTTGAAACCCATTCTGAACGAATCAATTTCTCCAAGAGCGAATTGCCCAATTTGCTCGAACAGGCAATTCCAAGAACCATTGGTCGTCTTTTTCCTTTTCGCCGATCACATAAAATTCCTGAAAACTTTTTCTTCGAAAACTTCGGTCGAGCGGGATTTCTCGTAGGTGAGCTCGATCCCAAGGTCCCTCCGATTTTGTCCGCAACCGACACGGCAGACTGGGTGGAATTGAGAAGTCCAGGAAGAGTTGAAACTGCGCGCGAATTCACTCCACCTTTGCCATTGGGCACGGGTTTGCGGGGGCTTGGTACGCAAAAGCCTTGGTCTGCGGAAATATTCTCCTCAACCTGGAATCTGCATTTCGACAATGCAGCGGCAATTGTGGAATACGGCGGTCTCAAGTGCTGGAACAAAGCTCAGCCCAAAAAACCATTCGCCTCGCTCGGCGAACCCAGCCAGTACACAAAATGCAGCTCACCTTTGAAAAGCGTGGCGCAAGAAGTTGTTTTGCCAAAGCAGCTCCCTCGTAAAATTGGAGCTGCTGCAGCCGCAGCAGCGGCAGCTGTCAATCCACCATCCGCTCCACCAAATTGTTTTCCGATGGGCACGCTTCAAACTCAATCACTCGAACTGCTGGGTGACGAGAAGGCAGGGCATTGTCTTCTGTGGCGCGGTTCTCAAGACGAACGCTTTCTGCAAAAAGCATTGTCCTCCAGGCTGATCTGTTTGAACGCTCGCCACAAAAGTTTTCAAAAGACACGCTTCAACTCAGTCGTTGCCATTCTTCCGTCCAGTTGGACCGATTCGGTGCACGTCATCGAATCAGACGATGGACTTGTGACCGCGCATCGATTGAGTCTTGCAACCTTGAGCGTCACCAAAGAAGAAATTTCTGTTCCGACGGGTCAAAACCTGCGCAGCAGCGCGTTTCCTCGGCAACGGACAGGTTTGTACGCTTGCCAACAGAATGCCATCGCTGCAGCACCTTCAAACACAAATCTTGAAGTCTCCGCCGCTGCAATCGACTGGATCTACATAGACAGCGCCGTTTACGAAGGATTGAGGCCAACCCGCCCGGAAACTGACATTGCCTGGCGACTGCGTGACTCCAAAAATGGTGGAGTTGAGGTTGAAAGATTGAGTTGGCCACAACTTCAATATGATCATCCATCCATCACCAATGAACGTCCGTATGCCTGTGTTGCGGCTCGCCACATTGATGCACGCTGTGGTCTGAGGGTTCTGCAAACCGCGATGCAACTTTCCGAGGAGTGGCTAAACAGGGATTTCGACAAAAGCGACGTGCCAGCGGCCACACAACTCGCTGCTGTCATGATTGTTGCCCAATCTCTCGAGAAACTCGTCACTGCCCTTCCGGACTGGAGCCTGCGTGGAGAAACAGAGGCCCTGCTCGAGGTTTATACGCTCAAAGCCAAGCAGCTGCTTGAAAACAAGTCTCTTGCTTCTTCGGGAATCAAAGCGGAAAAGGCGGAACGGGTGACTCCTCGTCCCAAACGCTATCTTGATCTTCCCGCGAGCTCTCCCGACTATATTGCGATCAAAAACCTGCTTTCATCATCTGCGGACTTCTGGGCTCTGCTCAAGCAAAAGTCCCTGTAAGGTCAGTCATGAAAAAACAATCAAAATATTTCACCACTCCGATTTATTATGCCTCAGGTGAACCTCATGCGGGTCACATCTACGCAACGACTCTGATGAACATCCTAAGCCAACACTACCGCCATCGTGGCATGGACACACGCACTCTCACAGGCATGGATGAGCACGGCGAAAAAATCGAGGAAACTGCGAAATCGCTTGGCAAGCCCGCGCAAGCACTGGTTGATGATCTGGCCGTCAAATGGAAGGAAATTTTCTCGCAGTTTGTGCTTTCTTATGACGTCTTCATGCGCACAACCAGCGCCGAACACAAAGAGAACGTCAAACAAATTCTCAAGCATTGCCACGACAAAGGCGATATTTATTTTGGTGAGCATGAAGGTCGATATTGCGTCGGCTGCGAAGCCTTCCTGACCGCGAAAGAAATGGACGACAACAACAACTGCCTTGTCCACAAGCGTCCAACGGAATTGCGCAAGGAAGGCAACTACTACTTCCGCGTGCAAAAATATCTGCCACAAATCACCGAACTCATTCGCAACGGGCAGATTGTCTCCCAGCGACGATACATCAACGAACTGCTTGGGCTTTGCGAAACTTTTGAAGGCGACCTGAGCATTTCGCGGCCAAAGTCACGCACCAGCTGGGGCATCGAGCTGCCATTCGATCCCAACCACGTTGCATACGTCTGGTTTGATGCACTCCCCAACTACGTCACGGGAGTCGGTGGTGTTCAAGCCGCGCGCACGAGTCCATTTTGGCAATCAGCCACACACGTCATCGGTCGCGACATCCTCAAGTTTCACGGTTTATTTTGGCCCGCGATTCTGTTGTCGCTCGATTTGCAGGTCCCAAAACTGTGCGTGACTGGTTGGCTGCTCTCGGGTGGCCACAAGATGTCCAAGAGCCTTGGCAATGTCATTTCGCCTGCCGACCTGTTGCCGCTCGGCAAAGACGCATTCGTCAACTCGGCCTTCCGTTTGGCGAACCCGGGCGAAGACGTCGACCTCACGCTCAAAACCATCATCGAAAGATACAACGCAGACCTGGCCAACGGCATTGGAAATCTGGCATCACGCACTCTCGTCATGGTTGAGAAATACTTCGACGGCGTGATTCCACAATTCCAACCTTCTCATCAAATTGATGACGAGAAGAAGCTGGTTGAGTCGGCACTCAAATTGCCTGAGTCCGTTGAAACCGCATTCGACGAATTCAGGTTGGCCGATGCACTCAACCAAATTTGGGAGTTGATTGCCCAGACCGACAAATACATTGCCACTCAAAAACCTTGGGAGTTGGGCAAGCATTCAGACGATGTTTCGCGCGCGCGGCTTGCCAACGTTCTTGCGCACAGCACCGCTGTGATCAGAACAGTCGGCTACTTGGCTGCTGCGTACTTTCCCGAGCGCATGAACGACCTTCTCAACGCCATTGGCGAAGACACCACTGCAATGGGAGCATCGTTCCTGCGCGCGCGCGAATTCCACGCCATTCGCTCCGGTTTCAAACTCAGTGAAATTCCGCGGCTCTTCCAACGCATGGAAATGCCGGCGAACCTGACCCAGGCACAAACAGCGAAATCGGAAAAAAAGACGACCGAGACAAAATCTGAGCAACCAGCTGTGCAGAAAAACGCCTCAGCCACTGCTTCTGAGAAACCTGCAGATGCGACCATCGGCATCGAAGACTTCGCCAAGGTTCAGATTCGTGTTGGAACGGTCATCAATGCAGAGCTCGTGGAAGGTTCCACTAAACTTCTGCGCTTGCGCGTCTCGTTGGGAGATCTCGGCACACGACAGATCTTTTCGGGTATTCGCGAGTGGATCACTCCCGAGGAACTGGTCAACCGCAAGGTGCTGATTGCCTCCAACCTTGCTCCACGCAAAATGAAGTTCGGCATGTCTGAAGGAATGCTTCTCTCCACCGAATCGCAGGCAGGGAAGATAACTCCTGTATTTGTGGCCGAGGAGCTTAAGGAAGGGTCACTGCTGGCATGACTTTTTTAACCGCAGGCTCACGAGTCATTTAACGGAAATAGCTGCATTCTAGCTCAGCATCTACGGTCTGCACCGCGGACCGCGGCAACATCTTTAGCCGAAATCCCCTACAAATTATCTCCAAAGGATGATGGAGCAAGAGCAGCATGAGACGGGACGTGCAGTATTCTGGAACCTCGTGGATTGGGAATCAAGTCAAGGAAACCACCAATTAGGAAAATATCATCTCCCACAAGCTCGACTGGAGTTCCTGAATGATTTGGATTTACCCATGGGCGTTTCTCTTTTTTGGATACCTGGCTGCAGAGCTTATCGAGCGAGGGATTTGGATTGTCCATTGGGTTTTGGTTTCTGCAACGATTTTTGTAATCAGAAAACTTGTTGTAGATTCAAGAACAAAAAGCGAAGGCCTTGAAACAGACTCCTCGCCAGTTGTTTCAGCCTGGTTTCTGTTGTTCTTCTTTTTGCCATTGCTCTTGAAAAACGGAACAACTGGGTGGTTCAAGGCAATAGCGGTTCTCGCGGTCTCAACTTTATGGCGACCACTTTTTGTCCATTTGTGGGCGAGCAGCACCTTTCGCCTCCTGTTGATCGTCGTGGGGAACTCGATCCTCGCTGGTCTCCTGCTGGCGCTCTTTTTTCCAGGTCTGTTTGCATCATCATCGGTTGTCTTCGCGATCGTTTGTCTCTTTTCCTTGTTTCTTTTGTTTCTGATACCGGGCAACGACTCTGATGGAACAGAATCGGCTGAAACCGTGGTTGCCGCAGCCAACCTGTTCTCAATTTTCTCGTGGCGGTTCTTTCCATTGCAAATGCTTTTTGAGCCTCCCTATGGACGACATTTCAGGCCTGTGCTCCTCATCTTCGTCTGTGCAGCGACCTTTGTGCTCGATGGGAAAGTATCGCCTTTACCGATGGTGGGCGTCTGGGTCGGCGGAGGACACATCGAATTTTCGCAAGACGAATCGTCGTCAACCTGCACATCCTGGATCATTGCACCTAGAGGATTCGATGCAAAAATTATTCATCATTGGCGGACATCGGTTGATGAAACAGGTCAAATGATCAAAATTGGAAGCGAGCCCGCAGCCCGTGCTGATGATCCGAAAAATTCTACCAAAGCAACCCTATTTGAAAGCAAAAACACAAAAGTGATTAGGGCTATGAAAATGGCTGAATGCCTCGTCGAAATCGAGGGTGCAGGAAGACTTGAACCAATTCTGAGAGTCTTGCCTTGAGACTTCGGCCCCAAAAAACGGAGTTTTATCAGTCGTCAGCACAATCTGCAGAAGGTGGAATATGAGTCGTTCAATCCAACCGATATCCTTGCTGGATCTTGGGAAATCGGAGCCAACGCTTTTGCACTCTGTGAGAATTATTTCAGATCGGTAGCCACATGAAGACCGCTGAAAACAGAAGCGCGACGTGGATGCCCAACGTCGCGACTCAGGGACAATTGTCGATTTTGTCATTCTAATCAGCGGCTGATTTTGGTGCCTTCATTGACCGAACGCAGGATCTCGTCACGCGGAATCAAGTCGGTTGGCAATTGGGCGCGGCGAATGTTGGCCCGATACAAAACAGCTCCACGCAATTTGGTGTAATCGAGGTCGGCATCTTCCAAGTTGGCGCGCGTCAGGTTCGCTCCTTCAAGATTGGCGTTCCAAAGGCTCGATTCCGAAAAATCGCATCCTTCAAGATTTGAGTCCTTGAAATTGACGTACGAAAGATTCGCGCCCGCAAAACTGCAGTTTGAAAAGTCGAGCTTCGTGAGGTTTGCCTTGCGCAAATCGGTGCCTGCGAAATCACGCGTCGACTGCAAGATTTCAATCGCCTCTTTACGGGTGAGAGTCTTAGGCTTTGCACTTTCGGGGTCGATGGCAATACCTGCGCTTGCGGCACCACCGCCATCTTCATCCTCGTCTTCGTCATCCGAGAAATCATCGTCATCGAAGTCGCCATCATCATCGTCATCGGAACCCCGACGCGGTTTAAGCTGGGCTGAAAGTGTGGATTGTGATGGATCAAACGCTTTGAAGGATGATTTGATATGCACCTTCGATTCCCCTCTGATTCGATCTTGGGACGTTTAGCCAGGTATGACTGCAAGTGGACTATCATTACCCACTTTTACCCATAAATTGCAACAAAAAGGCCGATACGAAGTGTATCGGCCTGCTCGAAATGGGCAATCCTGAGCTTATTGTAAGCCACCCTGTTCACCGAAATCGCCGCCAGCGCCGTAGGGAGCGTCGTCTTCAGACAAATAAGCATCTGAATGGACAGTTATCATCGGACGCTTGGGGGGCATCGACATGGTCGGTGCCTGAAAGACTGCGTCAACTGCATCCTTCATGAGCAAAGTGACCAGACGACTGCGGATCACCACCTTTGGAACCCAGAACAGGTCCGACAGATATTGAACCATATTTGCTCTCGCAGGAACCTTGGTCAGTTCTGACTTCAGCAGCTCAGAAGGCACCAACAAAGCATTTGCAAGGTCGATGATTTCTGTTGTGGAAGTCTCTTCGGACCGCGGCGGCAAGTTGAACTGCTCACGCTCGGACACAAGGATAATCCTCGCAACTTCGCGAGCAATAGCGCAACGGATATGAGCCGTCAGGTCGCCCTTGCGGTAACGAATCACGTATTGACCTGGCTTGACGCGGTTGCTGCGCGCAAGTCTATCGGTCATCTCAGCCTGAACAGTTTGGATAAACGGAACCGCGTTGAGCAATTCCGGGAGGAAAACCGGAACACTTGTTGCACCTGCACGGGTGGTCAAGACCTGGGCAACTTGCTCAAGAAT
>JBDLRR010000265.1:0-3088 GCA_039799985.1 Pseudomonadota bacterium
AGACTGATCCACACAGTGGAGATTGCAGACAATCAGCTTCTCACGGAACGTTTTTTTCGGGAGTCCGGTTTGGCATCGGACTTTGGCTCGAATTCTCGTTTGGGCATTTACGTGCACGTTCCGTTTTGCCCGCATATTTGTCCTTACTGTGATTTCGTCAAGACGGCGCGATTCAATCGCAAGGATGTCGAATCTTATTTTGTGGCGTTGGAAAAGCAGTTCGATACGTTGGTGGAGGACGTACCAGCAGATCTCCAAACTGCGACTCTGTATCTTGGCGGCGGCACTCCCAGTCTGTTCCCAGCCTCTTATTATAAGCTGCTTGTAGATAAAATTCGCAGTCGCTTTGAACTGGAAGAATTCACCATCGAGACGAACCCTTTTACAAACGTCGCTGGTGCATTCAGGCAGTGGGCCGAACTGGGAGTCACGCGAATCACTCTCGGTGCGCAGTCGTTGGATGATGAAGTATTGAAATATTTGGGTCGCAAACACACCCGCGAAGACGTCATTGCCAATCTTGGCTCTGCGCTTGATGCAGGAATCAAAGACGTTCAGGTCGATTTGATTTTTGGATTGAAAGCAGGATTTGCAGGTCGAAATATTGGCTCCGAAATTTCTCAACTCGCTCAAAAGGGTGCGACCGGAGTTTCATGCTATTTGCTGACAATCGAAAAATCGACAGCATTTTTGAATGAACAGTCGGCAACAGATGAAGATGCAATTCTGGAATATCAGCAAGTGTGCGATGCCTCATCGGCCGCAGGTTTTGTTCAATTCGAGACAAGCAATTTTTCGCGGCGTCCTGCGATTCACAATCGGCTCTATTGGTACGGATTGCCCTATCTTGGACTGGGGACCGGAGCGCACGGTTTACTGCCGCCCGATATTGGCCATCCATTCGGTCGACGCTATCAGGTCGGAATCCTTCCATCGAGGACTTCTGCGGGCGACGACAATCTGTCGTTCAAAAAAGACAATGAAAAGTTGTTTCAAGTTGAATTTTCGCATGATGTTCGCAGCAGGAACGACGTTGTTCAGGAGTTGCTTTTGACTTTGCTCAGAACCAAAGAAGGTGTTCCGTTGCGTTGGCTGGAGTCGGTGTTTCCCGAGGAAGTCTTGGCTGCTTTTTGGAAAGAGCCTCGAATCGAAAGAGCCTGCCGCGAGCAATTGATTCTAAAAAGTGACTCACATCTGCTGCTTTCGCCTGGCGAAAAAATACGGGGCGATTCGTGGGCATTGCTTGTCTCATCAGTGTTATTGGGCTGAAGTTTGTTCTCGGGCTTTCGTTTTGTTATGAAATTCGGGCTGCGGAGGCTCATCATGGTTCGCAAGAAAAACTTTTATCTCTGGTCGATTCTGCTGATGGCAGTAGTTGCGTCGGGGCGTGAAGTTCAAGCGGCAACCTGGTGGTACGAACAGGCAGAACGTTTGCAGCTGGTGAGTGCGGCGTTGCTCGATGGCCCCCCGATTTCTGAACCCGTGCCGTTGTCTCCATTCGTTGAGTTTCGGATGCTGACAAGCTTTTTGCCCAAGGTGAATCCCAAAGTCGGATCCAAGTCGGAGAAAGTGCCTTCTGTCCCTTTTCACGCCGTCCCGACATTGTCAGGAGGGCTGCCACTGGCAAAAAGTGGAAGAGGTACCTTGGTTGGCACTGCTTGGGGTGGATTATTGCCGTTGCCAAAATCGATAGCCAAGACGATTGGCGTCAATGCTTCGATGAACCAATACATCGTCGGAATGAGCAGCGAATTTTACTTTCGGTTGCCCACATTGACGACTTACTCGAGCGTGGGAGGCCAGTTGGGCAAGGCCACGTTGAGTGGCAGTATCACTGCGGTGGACGCACAAGATTCATTCGAAGCAAAAATGCTGATGTTTTACCTCGCCCAAGGAGTTCAGTTTCGCAAGACGCCCCTTTGGGCAAATGGCATGGTGTTGTTTCGCAAGGGAACATCTGCATTCGACATTGGGGCAGAAAAGACCAAATTCGTTCGTGATGACACGCTCGCGGATGCTCAGGTTCCTCTTGCGTTGCAAATGACGGTTGGCTTTTCGATGCTTAAAAGATCGCTGCATTTGGCTCTTTCGGAATATTTGGTCCCGAATCGTTTGGCGATGCCTCGCTTGAGTCTGATTTATCAATATCAGTTGGGTAAAAAAAGCGAAGCTGTGAATCGTGGTTCGTATGATCAGCCCAGGGAACCTCGCAGCATCAGAAAGAATCGAAATCGCGGCACCCGCGCAAACACGCCCAGGTATTAGGAAGATTGTTATGACTGGTGCTCCAAAAGTACATGCAAAATTCTGCTTCAGCGCATTTGTTTTTTTGCTGAGCGCCTGCACATCGTACGATTATGGTAGTACCGGTGATTTCTATTACGAGGTTCCTGATCCCGAAAATCCGTTATGGAACGAAGGAATCAGTGAACTGGTTGAAAAGAAATGTGCGACTTGTCATACGTCAGCCAACCCATGGTACAAGCCGCAAAATGTACCCGAATTGGCGAACGCGCAGAATCCCGCATTTGGCTTGAACTTTATTTCACAGGAAGCGTTTTTCGATGGCCTGAATTCTTTGTTGCCGTTGGTCAAAAAGTGCATCGAAAGCACCTGCGGCAAAGACAACATACCCATGCCGCCCAATTATGCGACTCCCCTCAATGCTTCAGAGAAAAAAGCCCTTTTGGCATACATCACGCCCAAGCTTCCGGTGGTGGCGAGCAATTTGTCCGATTCGTTCAAATCCAGTTGTGGAGGCTGTCATGGCAGCGATGGAAAATCGGGATATGCGCCAAAGCTCGGAACGACCCCCTACACTCTCGACGCATTCAAAGACGTCATCACAAAGGGCAAAGGCACAATGGGAGCTCAGCCAGGTTACGATTTGACCAAGGCTGAAGCCGATCATTCAATCATCTTCAAGTGAAATGCTGACGAAATTTTGATCTTGACTTACCAATCGGGAACCTCTCCGCAGTGTGGCTTGGGCAAAAGTTTTGGCCCTTTTCTCCAATGCCGCGCTGCATGTGGAATATAAAACGTTCAATATTTGTTGATACTTCAGAATCATTCCCCGGGAATTTTA
>JBDLRR010000266.1:0-5046 GCA_039799985.1 Pseudomonadota bacterium
GAAAACGATTTGCAATCGTTTGCGTAGCCGCTCCGCCACAGCACCGTATCGGAAGTGAGAGGCTTATAGCCACCGGGTCGCAAAATTGCAAGCTCGCGCCAGACCCCCAAAAATCCGAGCCCCGGTTGGCTCAACCTGCTGAAGTTACATGCGTACCGCCGGGGTAAAACAAGCCTGGAACTCTTCCCAAAGCTCATCCAGAACGAGGAAGATCTCCGGATGCTTGCTCTTGTACTTTTCCCGGGTGCGATCCATCGAGGTGTTGGGCACACTGAAATGAGTATTTCCGCCGCGTTTTTCGCGATCAAAATACAGCTGCGCAGAAAACCTGTCACAGATTTCCACAATATTGGCGAGGAATTCGTCGCCCGACAGAGTGAAACCGAGCCTTTGACAAATGTCATCGATGACTCGCTCTTCGAGGTCAGCGTGCATTTTACCCAGATCCTTTTCACGCACCTTGACCGGATAAACCACGTCACTGGCATACGACTCGGCCAAATCATGCATCGTCGCGAGGCGATAAAGCTCAATCCGTTCCTGCGGACGCAGCCCCAATGCACTTGCCAAAATACGCGCTAAAAACACAACCTGGTAGGTGTGTTCACCCACGCTTTCCGGGAACAGGTAACTCCAGCCCTTGTAGCGATAGTGTTCTTTCAGCTTCTCCATCATTCCAACGAACGTCGATGAATACTCACCGATTCCGCCTTCCAGACGGGCGCGGGTTGCATCGTCAAACAAACCATCCAGAAATGCGATGGCTTTTTTCCAGTCGACATCTCGTTGCGAACCACCGCCCGCAGTCTGAGAATTGGCTTCAGCATCTGCTTTCTGCCCCGGATGAATTGATACGAGCGATTCGCCTGCCAGCACCTGACGACGCATCTGGTGGTAGTGGGTCCGGTAGCGTTCGGCAAGGAAATATGAATTTCCAAGTAAACATTCCTTTTCAATAAAAAGCATGGCGGCAAACGCATCGACAAGCTGATGGAGCCCGTACAACTCGGGCGAACGCGATGTCTTCATGCGAAAACTTTCTTCAGTTTCCTTGAAAAGACGCCCGCGAACCTCTTTGTAAAGAGCAGATGCTTCGGGATGGCGCTGGCGGAGATAAAAACTGGGATCTCCGAGCAGGGCCTTTGGAAGTTCTGCAAAAATTGCAAGTTCAATGAGGTCGCATTCAGCTTCTTTACTCAAGCCGAGCTGAGGCGCAAGCGCAATGGACAGCAGAACCTGCGTGAATCCATGCTCAGCTGCAGACTGCTTTTTCAAGCAGATGGCATCCGAAAAAAGCGGCAATGAACAAATGATTCTCAGTTTTCCAAGACGACTTGGCAGCATTGCATCCACGTTCGATTCTCCTCACGCTTGCTCAGGAAAAATGATATCCCTTGGTGTATTCCATGTATCTGTCGCACGTCGCCAAAACTGCAGCGAGCTCTTCCGGCTTCACTTCGCGCACAACTTTCGCAGGTGCACCAAGCACAAGACTGCCTGGAGGAATTTTGGTTCCTTGCGTGACCACCGCTCCTGCTCCCACGATTGATCCACGGCCAATCACCGCGCCATCCATCACAATCGCCTGCATGCCGATGAGGCACTCATCCTCGATGGTGCAGCCGTGAATCATGGCCAAGTGGGCAATGCTCACCCGCCGCCCGATGGTGGTCGATGCTTTTTGAAATGTGCAGTGTATGACTGCTCCGTCCTGAATGTTTGTCTGCTCGCCAACCACGATCGAATGAACGTCGCCACGCACGACGGTGTTGAACCAGACGCTGCAATCTTTGCCCAACATAACATCACCCACAATCCGCGCGCCATCTGCCAAAAACACGCTTTCGTGCAGCTGTGGCCAACGGCCGTGATAGGCGCAAACCGATGCAAGGCGGCTCCTGTGTGGCCCGTTCAAAATTCCCTGCTGCATCAAATTTTTGTCTCCATAAACAGGTATTTTCACCGATACATCGAACATGAATTTCGCAAAACGCCAGAAAAGTCTAGCACCCTGCCCTTCACCGGAAAAAGTCCGGCTGGCTGTTTTTTTTCGTTACGCTGCCGCTTGGCTACCGATGAGCGGCCTGTGCTGGATGTCCGCGGTGTCTGCAGACCCTCTGCGCAAGAGCGCTCCTCTTTACGAAAATCCATTCGACTTGAGCGCTGGCGGCGCAAGTCTGACCCGCTCAACACAGGAAGGCGTTTTCTTTTCCAACCCCAGCCTTCCGGCTCTCGGGGCGGGTTTTTTACGCTGGATATATGGTCGCGCAGCTATTCATTTTGGCGCCGATGCCGTGGATTTGGGCCGAGAAGTTTACCAAAAAAAGAAAGCGGGCACCCTCAAGGTCGACTCAACCTTGGTTGAAAAACTACTCAAAACTCCCATCCACGTGGGCAACGATGCGACCCTTGGCTTTGTCACAGCATTTGCAGGATTGAGCGCTTTTCAAACTCTCCGAACCGACATTGAAGGCCGACAATTTGGTTCGCAGGGACTCCCCGAAGTGCGCACACGAGCCGATGCTGCGGTTGGGGTTGCGGCACTTGCAGCAATACCCGTTGGAGACGTTCTCAGTTTAGGAGTCTCGGTCAAACCTGCTTACGCGGCAGAGACCTTCGAGACCATCTCGCTGTCGGACTTTTCGGGCAGCGGAGCCAAACAAATGTTGTCGGACATCAAACAAAACACCCGCTATGGTCTTGGCGTCTCGGTGGGCCTCGGCAGCACGGTCCAGTTGCGCAGCGAAAATTTCGACCTCCGCATTGCAACAACAGTCGATGACCTCGGACAAACCAAATTCAGCTCAGGCGTTTCATCATGGAAACAAACCATCAATGCGGGCATCGGGATCATTCCACACACCCGCGGAAGCGCTGTCCACTGTGCCGCTGACCTGCGCGACCTGCAGCGTTCCTATGGTGAACATTGGACTCGCCGATTTCGCGCAGGATGCAAGCTGCTGCTGGCTTCTAGGATAGGTTTTGGGGCTGGCTTTTATCAGGGCTGGCCAAGTTACGGAATTGTTGCAAACCTTGTTTTGATGCGCCTCGAAGCAGGCAGTTACACCCGCGAATTTGGGAGTGAAGCTGGCACGCGAGGTCGTCGGGTCTATTTTCTTGCCACGGGGTTTGAAATTCCATGAGCAGTTTGATCCGCAAAAAATCGGTCTCTTTCTTTGCCCTGCGCACCTTGCCCTGTGCGGGAGTGCTTCTGCTCGTTCAACCCATAATCCTTGTGCAAGCCTGTGGAAAAAATGTTGTCGAAAAATATTCGCCGGCCAACGACCAGGAAAAGGCCGAACTCGAGATGGAGACTGGCAACTATGCGACCGCAGCAGAGAGACTGAACAAGGTTCTGGCAGATGAACCCGAGAATCATTCCGCACGGAGTCTACTTGCTGCTGCTTATGCTGCACAAGCAGGCATCACAACTTTGGGTCTCATCAGGAGCGCCGCCTCCGCGGGAGCCTCGGGGCAAACTGGATTGACAGCGCTGAACTCGGCTCTGCCCACCTCCACTTTGGATGCCTTGGCTTTCATGAGCCAAGCCTGTGAAGCCATGGAGGCAATCCCCAGCGACAGCAGGACAACCGAAATGAAGCTCCAGTACAGCTTGTTCTTTTCGTCCTATGCTTTGCTTCAAATCAAATACTTCACCGACAACCCCGGCGCGATTGCCGACCTGAGCGTTGAGGATGCTGCCAAGCTCATATTAACACTAGCAAAAGCGTCCGAGGCAGGGGGCAGTTCTCCACTCAGCACGGCCGTCAAGACCTTCGCCACAACCCTGGAGCAAACACCAGGCAGCAGTATCGACAAGGTAAAAACCGTTCTGACAGCAAAATCATCGGGCTCGGGAGGTTGAACCGGGGCCACCTCCGCGCTATAGGTTTTCCAGTTGACTAAAGAAAGTGCGGAAGGAACTCATGAGACTCTCCACCGAACAGCTCGAACGTTTGTCAGAACGCGTCTTCAAAGTACTCAAAGCATCGGGACATGTAGGCTTTGATTATTCCTCCGATGAAACCGTCGAAGATCGCGTTCTCGATGCGATCATGGATGTCCTTGAAGATGATGCCAAAACCGAAGATCGTCTTTCCCGAGAAGCTGAGCGGCTCGTACAGCAGCAAAGCCACATCGCAAAGGCTTCTGGCAAATCGCTGGACGACCTTGTTGACGAAGTGAAGAACAGACTCGCCAAAGCAAAGAGAGTCACACTTGGAGATGGTCCTGACCGTGCCGACACCTTGGCTGAAAAGGTTTTCAAGGCGATCTGGAACGTCGAGGGCATCGACTTCTTCTCAGAAGACACAAAGGTTCAGAACTGCATTGCACGTGCCATCCATCGTTTCCGTCACGACGACGAACGCATGATTGACGCCGTGGAACGTTTGGCTGACCGCAAAACAAATGAAGAACGCTACACGAACTCGTGGTGCGTGGCCTTTGACCGCTACCTCAGCGAAGTCAAACAAAAGATTGCAGCTGTTCAATCAACCGCCGTCGAAGCGAAAAGCCTGGGCAATCTGGGTTAATCGAAAGGACACCGTGCATGGAGCCTGCAGCCACTCCCCAACCGCCGGAGTTTGTGCACCTCCATGTCCATTCAGAATATTCTCTTCTTGATGGCAGCATCAAAGTCAAAAAACTCGTCAAAGAGCTGGTCAGCCGTCAGGCAAAGGCGGCTGCTCTTACAGATCACGACGCCCTGCATGGCGCCGTTGAATTCTACCTTGAGTGTCAAAAAGAAAAGATCAACGGCATCATCGGTTACGAAGCCAACGTAGAACCGTTGCTTCTGACATCCAGTAAAAGCCCTTTCCATCTGGTGTTGTTGGCCGAAACCAATGAAGGATACGCCAACATCATCAAACTCTGTTCGATTGCCAACACTGACGGCAAAAATCGAATGGGTCCTGAATCCAATGTTGTCTGCTGGGATGAAATACGAGCCCACGCTGGTGGAATCATCTGTCTGACAAGCTGCATGAAAGGTGAACTGCAGCAAATAATTTTGTCTGAAGAAGCAGACAAAAGCGACACGTT
>JBDLRR010000267.1:0-4835 GCA_039799985.1 Pseudomonadota bacterium
CGCTGCGTAAAAAAAGTGTCTCGTTAAATCTGAACCGCAGGATTGATTTTTAATTCACGCCGAGCCTCGTTCAAAACACCCATGCCGGATTTGAAGAACAACACGGTGATGGCCAACCCAACAACAATGTCGGGCCAAGGTGAATGAGTCCAAGCCACAAGTCCGGTGGCAGCAAGCATGGATGTGTTTGCGATGAGGTCATTGCGGGAGCACGTCCACACGGACGACATGTTGATGTCGTCGTTGCGATGACGCGTGAGCAGAACAAGGCACGCAACATTGGCAATCAGCGCAAGCAGAGTCACGCCACCCATGAGTCCCACTTCGGGCGTGGTCCCGGAAACCAGCTTCCAAATGGCTTGCACAAAAACTGCAATGGCCGAAGCCAACATGATGCTGCCCTTCAGCGAAGCAGACAGTGCCTTTGCTTTGCGACCTTTGTTGATGACGTACAGACTACTGCCATAGGCAATGGCATCGCCCAGCATGTCGAGTGAATCTCCACTCAGCGCAAGCGAGCGCGCGTAGATGCCTCCGGCGGCTTCGACAAAAAACATCGTCGCATTGATGAACAGCGCAATCCACAAAACGTTTGCTTGCTCTTTTTTGAGTTTGGCAAGATCACAGGCTTTGCTTTGGCAGCAGTTTGCCATTTTGATTTCTCCCCATCGAATTCACGAGCCGATTGCTGTTTGGCACATATTAAGTATCTTGCACAAACCAATTTTCGCCAAAGACGCGTGCACAAACCCCGTCGGCAGAATCAAATCAAAACCACACGAGGAGCCGTGCCCATGAACCAGAAAAGACCTTCAGGAGTTCTGACCCGGCTGCTGGCACCCGCGTTCCTCGTATCGTCATGTTCCATATTTCCCAACCAACAGAATTTTTCAACCCCAGAAACATCAGGAATTACTGAAATATTAAGCAAGGCACCAGAGCAGGCCGTGGCGCCCCTGGTCCTGCGTCCAACAAAGGCAGATGCACCAGAGCGTCTGCTGATATTGCTGCCCGGAATGAACAGATCGCCCTCGGATTACCTTTCGCTTGCGCGCGCTGTTCAGGAGAAGTCGCCCCATCGGTTGTGGATTGGCATTCTGGGCTTCACGTCCGACGCTGTGAATCCGGTTCAAGTCGACGCAGGAGTCGAACAGGTTTTTTCGACAGTGCGGGGTCTGGGATTCGCCTCTGTTGGCCACGAGCAGACCACCATCGCAGGACATTCCGTCGGCGGAATCATCGCGCAGAAATACGTTCAGGATAAAACGTTTGCGGGCCTCGTGTTGCTTTCGTCGTATCTGATTCGCACCGACGGGCGAAGCTCATTGCCCGACATGCAACTGCCCGTGCTCACCCTCTCCGGTGACCTTGACGGACAAACGCGGGTGACCCGCATTGCGCTTGATGCAAGAAGCTTTTTTGACCTGGCGAACACAGCGGATGGTCAACAGACTCTGGCCGAAAAACCCGTGGTTGTTTTGCCCGGAATCAACCATGCCCAGTTTGCCGACGGAAAGCAGCTTTCAACCGACCTCGATCCGCAGCTCAACTACAACGCAGCACAAGCCAACATTGCAGCAACCGTCGCTGATTTTATTGTCATGAACGATTCAGATGCATTGCTCAATAGCGACAAAATTCTTGCCTTTGAAAGAATGTCGACAGCAGTGCAGAAAACAAAGGAACTTGTCGAGCCATACTGGGCAGCGCGCGAGAAGGACCAAACCTGGTGCAGCGAAGCACAGGCCGAAGAAGCCTCAGTTCTGCCAGCAAATTTCAAACTGAAAATCGTGGCCGAGAAATCTGACAACTTAAGGTCTTTTGCCGCGAGTAAACCAAAGGCGTCATTGAAGCCCAACGGTGAACTCAAATTGTCGATCACTTATAATCTCATCTACCCGCACAACTTTCTCGACATTTCCGACATCCCCGAGTCTGCACGTGCTCTCAGCTGCAAGAACAAGAGCCGCGAAGCCGTTCGTGCCATATTGGATCTTGATCAAGAACCAGCACTGGGCTGCGCAGAACTCAACAAGAAGATCTTCAACTGGGCCTTGGAGAAAGTCAGTCCGGAAGTCCGCCAACGCTTCCAGCAACGTGGTCGCACCATGGTGTTTGCAGATGACCGCGAGTTTGCATCGGGCATTCAATGGTTGCCCAGCAAGTTGAGCATTGAAACCATCGCAAACACGAATGAAGCGAAAGTCACCTCAACGGCATTGCGCAGTGGCCTGAACGTGCCGGCCATGCTCGCGGGGATGCATTATTGCAAACTTCTTCCACCGACTCAGGCCATGGAATGGATTCTTTTGGAAGGGCTTCGGAAATAATCAAGGTTGCATTTCGTCTCTTGTTCAGTGCAACCTTCTCTCCACTGATGGCTTATGGAAAGCGAATGTTTCTGTCTTCTCGCTTCAGTCTTCAATCATCAGCCAGCGCGACTCCCCTGGGCGCTTCCAGTTCAAAAACAATCGGCCTGAGCTTTATCAGCATCACGATTCCCGGCACTGCCATGATGGTCGAAATGATGAAGAAGGTTGGCCAACCGATGGAGGTTGCGGCTGCACCTGCCAGTGGCCCCACCCACACACGACCCACTGCAGAAAACGCCGAAAGCAGCGCATACTGCGTTGCAGTAAATTTTTGATTGCAGAGCGACATCAACAGAGCAACAAACGCCGCGGTTCCCATTCCACCCGTGATGTTTTCAATTCCAACCGCGAATACCAACAGCGAATCCACCTGAGTGGCTTCCTTGAGTGAAACAAGAACAAGATTGAACGCAGGCAATTCAAAACTTCCCCAGGATCCTTTGCCCAACGTTGCCACAAGCCAGAAACCCAAGTTTGAGAGCAATTGGAGGATACCAAACGATAGTAGAGATCGGTAAAGACCAATCTTGACCATCAGCGCGCCGCCTGCCAAGGCACCGATAATGGTCAACCAGATTCCAATGATCTTGTTCACCACACCAATTTCAGCTTGGGCAAAGCCAACGCCCTTGAGCAGGAAGGGCGTGAGCAATGAACTGGCAAATGCATCTCCCAACTTGTAGAGAATGATGAAAACAAGAATGCTCACCGAACTCTTGAGCAAAAAATAGTTCTTGAGAGCAATGTTGAGCGTTTCGTATTTTGCCTTCACCGACGCAAACCATGCCAGCGGCAGCGTTACTGCCAAGCCAATGAACAGTCCGAGAAGATCTGCCCATGCCTTGAGGTTTGGATTTGGCTTGTCGCCTTCAGGCGGAAACACACCCGAAAGCACTTGAGCCGAAAGCGGATTGGCGATGCGGGTGGTGAATTGATAACCAATCACCACTGCAACCACGACAGCAAAGAAACCGAGGAGGTCAGATTTCGCGTCCGACTTTTTGCCTTGGTCAACGTATTTCACCGATGGAAGCAGGAAGAACGAGATTGCCGCCACCACGGTCATGATCACTGCCATGATCCTGTAGATATCGGGCCAAGTCCAACCGTTGCCTTTCACAGGGTCGGCCCAAATCATTGCAATACCGCCCGAAAGAATCATCGCCAAGCGATAACCAAAAACATAAATTGCAGATGAAAATCCACGTTCGTGGTGTTCAGCAACGTCTGTTCGGTAGGCATCAACAACAATGTCCTGCGAGGCAGAGAACACAGCAATCGTCACCGCAATCAAAGAAAAGACTTCAGTGCTTTGGGAAGGTCTGAGTGTTGAGAGCAACAACAGTGCTCCAGCTGTTCCCAATTGGGTAAGTACGAGCCAACCTTGTCGACGTCGCAAAAAGGGTGGCTCGAAGCGATCCATGAGCGGCGCCCAAAGAAACTTGAACGTGTAGGGAAGCCCAACCAACGAAAAGAAACCAATGGTTGCGATGTCAACGTTGTCAGTCGCCAACCAGGCCTGCAAGGTTGCCGAAGTGAGTGCCAGCGGCAAACCGCTTGCGAACCCCAGAATCAGCACAATCGCCAAACGCCAATATGCATGCCCAAGCCAACTGTTCACCATCGGATTTCCCTTCAGTTCGCTGAATGAGACAAGGATGTCTTCAGCTTACGTGAGCGAAAGGGTTTTCACAAATCAGCCTGCAGCAATCCTGGACGTCTGACGTTGACTCCCGGGGGACTCATGAAAACACCCAAAACCGTGACAACAACAATTTTGGACTCTGAATTCTGCGATGCTACGATATGTCTCTTGAAACCAATCATATGGAATGAAAACTACGGGACTTCTGCATGGAGCACATCAGTCGGGACTGCTTCGAAGCACTCCAGCGTGGCGACGATCAGGCCTGCGCAACAACATTTCGCCATTACCAACGCTTTGCCCGGCACGTGGCACGACGCTGCGGGGTGGATGAAGTGAACACCGATGATGTCGTCCAAATCGCATTTTTGAAACTCTATCAGCACGCCTCGAAACTTGAAGCACCCGGCAGCATTGCACAGTGGTTGGCGGTCACAATCCGCAATCTATGCCTCGATGAATATCGTAAAAACACTCGCTCGCAACGCAATGTTGGCGCATTCGCGGCACAACAGAACTCACTCGTTGGCGAAGAGAGCGAGCCCACCGATGAAGATCTTCTCGAGGGTCGCATCTATGCCGAAACAATCCGCACCATCGAAAAAACGCCGGGCGGTGAAACACTGAAAGCATTTTACCTCGATGGCATGAGCGTTGAAGAAATTGCGCGGCAAAACCGGGAAGCAGTTGGCACAGTCACGGCGCGACTTTCGCGCATGAGAAAGAAATTGAGAGACATTTTGTTGAAGAAGATCTCCAACTGGGAGGAGGAGGCATCATGAGCAACTCACCCGACCAACTGCCGGCCTCTTTTCGAC
>JBDLRR010000268.1:0-4072 GCA_039799985.1 Pseudomonadota bacterium
TGAGGAGGAAATATCGAAAAACTTTGCATAAGGTCCGGAGCCAACAAAAGGAGAGAATCCTTCTGTCAAGAGGTTTGCGACCTTTGAAGAAAACTGCAATGCATCACACGCAGCCGGAAGATTATTTACAACTTCCGAAAGGCGAGGAAGGCTCAGCTGCCCTCGTTGTGCTGCAACAACGGTTCCGCTCTCGGGATCAAAACACGTTTGCGCTTGCCGTATTTTTTCCTCCATCGTCATCCGCAGGGCATCCGACAACACACGTCTGTGAGTTGCCTCCAGATCGATTTTTGGTGAGAGAAGCGAGACCGCCGTCAAAAGCAAATGAACCACCGATGGAAGACGGTCTTCATCAATGACCATCTCGCCCGTCATGAGTCCAGAAAAGATGTTTGGGAAATTTTTCGGTGGGTTGAAATAAGACGCGCCGCCCTCTTCGGCAGCAAGCCAAGTCAATGCTGCATATGATGTTTTCTTGTCGATTATAAACACACGTCCCTTGGGGTAACGTCCCATAAAGGAGGTCACCATGTTGGCAATCGAAAACGATTTGCCCGCACCCGAACCACCCAACACAGCCACATGGGATGCGCCATTGGAATCGCGAGGATTCAAATGAATGCGATCTCCTGCCCGAGAAATCATCTGAACCATTGGCAGGCGTGAACCCTGAAATCCGCCATAAAGAGGCAATAGGGAGACCAAATTCCGTGAGAGTAGTCTTGTCTCACGGCCCACCAGAGAGACTATTTCTTTCGAATTTTGAAAGGGTAGCGTCGCAGCAAACACCAGTGGTGCGCACAGAGTCTCTTCTATGAAAGCACAGTTCAGCAGAGGCGAAATATCCGAGAGAACCGACCGCATGAGACCTTGCTCTTCAAGCTGGTCAACGCTCACATTTTCATTGCGCAATAGAAGATGTAACGAAAAGGCGAGCAAAGACTCCTCGCGATTGAGCCGCACTTGTGTTGCAGTGATGTCCTCAAATTGTCTGACCCCGAACGCATCATCAGCGTTCTTGAGCAGGTATCGCTTCGAATCGAGATCCGAGGATTTCACAACAGGTCGAATGTTGACCACTATTCGGTGAGGGTGTTTGATTGTGAGAAGTTTTGCCATGAGGCCAGAGACCGTTGATTCCGGAAGATCGAGCAGACTCGCACACTGCCAAGTATCTGCTGACTTTCCTTCTCCAAGACCAACGCCTGAGGGTGTCATGTGAACGCAGTGATACAACATCTGCTGAGACAGGCTGCTCTTGCTTTTACTCACACTCGAGTGCCGCGTTTGGGATGCCGAGCGCATGGCAAAGGAATGTAAAGAATCCCGAAAGAACCACAGACACTCGTCTCTGTTCATGATTTTGAGCTGAAAATGAGCCCCAAGCACACCCGCCTTCACGTGTGTCAGAGTGTCACGCAGCGCTGAGATTCGGTTTTGAAAACTCTTCTCCGCGGCTGCCTGCTCGGAATCAGAAAATCCTTTCATCGACTGAGCGGGATGCTCGCCAGAGACTCTGAGGGTCAGAAGGATTCTGCGTTTCATCAGTCGCAGGCTATTTTTTGGATGTCGTGCGAAGTTCGAAAGAAACTCAAATCTCTTTCTTGATATTGTTGCAGCGAAACCCTGTTCCTCTGGCATTGACTCGGGAGAAAACGATTGCGAATCTGGTTCAGCGTCGAAGATGATCTGCATCGACGCATCGGGGTTCTTGATCTTGGCAAACATGTCAGCAAGGCTCTCAAGTCGAGAGCTCAGCTCACCTTCAGTGAGCATTTCGCTTGCGATGGGTGTGAGCCACAGGCCAACGCCCAGAGCTCCGTCTTTCATAAGAAATATCGTGAAGTACTCTTCAATCCCCATGAAAGGCCATTCGAACGAATCTTCAGGGAGCAAAAACTTTTCAATCGATTCGCCCTGAGCAAAGAGAAGGGGTGCAGGGCGCAGAGGTCGAGCTTCTTCTATAAGCATCTTTGCTTTGTGCAGTATTGTTTTTGCAGAGAGGGCGGCAGGAAACATCATTTCCGACCTCCTGCTCGCGCAATTTTTTGTTGACGCACTGGCGCAGGCTGAGCTTTTTCAACCTTGTTTGCCTCATTATTTGTGGCTTTTTGTGCAACGGAAGGTTCCCCTTTTTGCGCCTTTGCCATCTCAGAACGGGGCACTGAGCCCAGCCATTGCGAGGGCTCAATCTCGAGGTAAAGCCACGTTCCATCCATCCAGTGACCACCTTCAATGATCTGCGGGCTCACCCAAATTTTCTTCACAACGGGCTGCGAACGGACGGGAATTTGTCCTGCCTGGAGCGCGGGGGCAGATTGGGTTTTGGGTTGTGAATCCAAAGACACTGAGAGCGCTGCAGAGCCGCAGTCGCTGGATGGATAAAGACCAGAACGCTTGTCCAACTCACATTCTGTCGGTGCGCGCGACACACAGCCAACAAGACCAGTGAAAGAAAGCACGCCAGCGAATATTTTATTTTTGATTTTCACGTTCTCACTCCTGAATGCTTAATTGTGGAATTTTGATGGTGTCGAGCATGACAACAAAGACGTCCTGACCTGACCCAACGCCGATGGAGGGCAATAGCTCTTTGGCTTGCTCGAGGTACCATTGGGCAACTAGAGAAGCGCCGTCGACAAGCGCACTTCCGCCCACAAACGCAACCTTGTCGCCTGTGATATTGGCTGCTGTTGCCGCTTTGTCGGAGCCCAGAATCGAAGTCGTTTTCTGCGCGTCGGCAATGGCCTGACCCGCATTTTTGGCGATGCTTGCGAGCACTGCGGAGAGAAGAACTTGTCCTTGTTTTGAAATGTAGGTGCCCGTGGCTCCGAATGTATTGTCACTCCCAGCGACAAAACCTTTTGCATCACGCTTGAAATGCTCTCCGTCTTCGCGCACACACGAGAGACTCTCCGTTTCCATCATCACGCGCTCGGTTGACATGTTCGCGCGTGCCTTAGCGATCATGAAGCACTGCGAAAGATCGATGCGTGTTTTGTTTGGACCCGTAAAGGCATAGTCGAGTTGCAGCAACACGGGGTAGGGTTCACGCGCGTTGGCTTCGACACCCGAGACAACCCGCGCTTTAACGTGTGAGCCTGTGGGCAACACGGTGAAGGTCTCATCGGTCGCTTCGGTCACCTTCGACACAGTGAAGACCTGCAGCGGAGAACCCATTCCAGTGCGAGAACCTCCTCCCAATGGCCCTGCAGACCGTGCAAAAGACCCACCTTGAGAAAATGCCTGTTTTGGGGCGCTCTGACGACGAGAGACCGAATTCCTTGAGCTCACCCCTCGACGCGCGCTTTGCGATGCGCCCTGAGCTTTTATCGAGGTCGGAGTTTGAGCCGCCGAGCCTTTTGGTAGGACCGGCTCACTTTTCGAGCTCTCTTGAGTGGCTGAAGGCTGTCCGGCTTCAAAAGCAAGGCGCTTTTCTCGGATTTCTCTTTCGACGGCATCGAGCTCGCGCTGCCGCTCGGAGGTGATTTGAAGAGCGGTGTCGTCAGGCTGAGTCCGTTCGATGCGTCTTGGCACGGTCGGCATGATTTCGTTTGCCTGTGCCTTCAATGCACTCGATCCGGCGGTTATGAGAAGCAGTAGGGCAGAAAACTGGGTCGTGGTCGTCATCGTCCACCTCCGTTTTGCTCAGCATCCTGATGGACAAAAGGTTGCCTTTGTTGGCTTGCAGACTCGATTGAGCTCTTCTTTTTTGCACCCGGAAACTCGCTGCGAGCGACAACAAAAAGAAGCGTTTTGCATTCGGGAGACGCGAAAAGTCCGCAATGTTCAAGACGGTCCTTGTCTGCATGAACAAGAGCCACGCGGCTGCCATTCGACAATGCAGTTCCAAAACCAATTCGACTTACGTCGACTTGCATCACTGATGATGATTTGTTTCGAAGCTCAAAAACATATCCTGTTAAGCCGTTACCAGCGAAAATACGTTTGAGTGTTGCTGACGATTTATCGAGACCGGTCAGTGAAACAGACGAATCAACAGTCTGCCTTGCAAACAAACCTCCTTCATCTCGAACCATGGCGTACATGAGAGAGATTTCGGCCTGTAGAA
>JBDLRR010000269.1:0-5721 GCA_039799985.1 Pseudomonadota bacterium
CATACGACGATATCACTAAAAATATAAATGCATGGATTGAGGAAGCGATAGAGATAAGAGCAAGGTATTAGAGAAACTGTGAGTGACAGTTTTGGTTTAATGCTCTTGCAACTTTGTCGACCAGATTTCGTCTCTCTGATCAATATGTCGAATATACACGGCCGTCGTCGAAATATCTTTGTGATTCAACAACCGCTGAATGTGAACAATCGGAACACCTCTTTCGTGGAGCGATGTTGCCACGGTGGCCCGAAGCACATGGGGTGTCACATCCTTCTCGATTCTAACAGCTTTGCACAGGCGCATGAGCTCACGCCCAATTCTTTTTTCCGCGGACTCTTTTGTGTTTTGGAATAAGAACACGTGTTCAGTAGCCGAGTGAATCCCAACGAAGCGCGCGAATTCGATCACCGATTCAACAAGTGCACGAGGCACCGGAACAATGTGATCCTCAGCACCCTTTGTTCTGAAATGAAGTCGACCTTGATCACCGCGTGTTTCCACATCACACAAGCGAAGCGCAAGCAACTCAGAAATTCTGCAGCCTGTTCCCAGCATCACATTAAAGACAACCTCGTTGAATCGGGCTGCTCGAAGCGGTGCGAGAAGTTTTCCTTTTTCGGCGGCAATGCGCTCAGAAGAGAGCAGTTCTCTGAGTCTGATCACCTCATCGTCAGATAGAACTTCGCTTTTCGGTTGCTTGGGTACGCGCGGCCGTTTCACTTTTGCAAGAGGATTGCGGGAAAGTTCGTTTTGACCAACACAGTATTCAAAGAATGCACTCACACTCGCAATCTTCCGCGCAACGGTTGCAGGCGCTATCTCACGCTTTTCCAGACGCCCCTTGAGCCACGCAACGTAAGCGGAGGCGCCCATGCCTGTGAGTCCGTCCCACACAATACGCCCAAACATTTTTTCGACAAACGTTCCAAACTCACGAAAGTCTGAGCCATAGGCTTTGCGCGTTTCCGCACCACCGCAAGTAAGCAACCATGCAACAACCAAATCCCGCAACCTGCGGTCTGTTTCTTTGGGTAGCAGTGCCTCGGCATTCACGCGCTCGAGAATCTCTGGAACGAGAACCACTCCGTTCATGTTTTAGACCCTTCGGTCCGTCGAGCGAGTTCACCTTGGAGATTTTGAATCTGTCGCTCCATGTCACTAATTTTTTGCATGTGAACGCGTTCCAAATCGAGCTGCGCTTTTGCTACCCGCGCCTCAAATTCACGCTCCATCGCCTGAATTTCGCGACGATGCGCATCGTCTCCTCGTCGCACGGCCTCCTTTTCGCGAATCAGATCTTCCTGCACGCGTGCAAGAGTGAGTTCTTTGTTTTCCCGGTCGAGAGCCAAGCTCCGGCATTCGGTTGCAAGGTGATCTCGTTCTTTTTTGAGCGCAGGCAATTCAACAATCTGCCGTCTCAGCTCCTCGAGCTGAGTCCGCGCCTCGGAAAGAGAAGCGGTTAGTGCGCGCGCTGTATCGGTTGCTTCGCGGGCATGACGTTCCGCTGCTTCTCGGGCTGCCCGCTCCTCTTGAATGCTCCGGTCCATGACCACGACCTTTTCAACGAGAGCCGTGCGCTCTTGCTCCCACGAAACTCGTTCTTCCTTGAAACGTGACTCAGACCTTTCGACCGCAGCACGCAGCGAGTCGGACTCTTCGCGATACAGATTCCCTTTGCCTTCGGCCTCCTCAAACGCCCGAACCATCTCACGCTCAAGAGCCGAAAAGTGGGGCCGAAGGAGCAATTCCACTGCCGACATTTTCCGTTCAGCGCCGGCCTCAGCCCGAGCATAAAGCTCACCCATTTCCTCAAGCAGCTTCGTCATGGGAATGCCCCGAGCATCTGCCCATTCACGGAGACGGTTTTTGAAATCAGATGATGTCCGGAGGCTGATAACTTCAGTGTCGCGAGACGACTGTGACAGAGTCATGGGTTTCCTCAATCTTGATAGCGAAATGGTTGCGGTCTTTATAATTTGAACATCAGGTATGCGGAGTCACGGCTTGCGACGCACTGAATCGGTACCTCAGCTTGATCATTAGTTCGCCATCGTCTTGGAGATAGGCTCCAACAATCAGAAAGCCGTGCTTGAGGTAAAATCGAAGGGCATCAACGTAACGATTCCGCGAATCGAGATCGATGGTCTGAGCAGATGACGCGGTTGCCCGCTCTATAACCTTCTTCAAAAGAGATGTACCAATGCCTTTGTTGCGATGCTCTGGGGAAACACCAAACCAGTTCCAGTACAATCCTCTAGGTCTCATCTGAACGACTGTGTAGCCGACGACAATCTCATTCTCGAGAGCAATCCAAATCTCCGCACCACCTCTTTCCACCGCCTCTCGAAAACCAGCGGCCGTGACACCAATCTCTTTGAACGTGGCCTGATGGAGAGCCGCTGTCGCATCGAGAGGATCTGGGCTCATTGGTGCGATGCGAATGTTCATCTAATTCTCCCACTCCGGCAAAAAAAGCATCAAAAAACTCTGGGTGGATCGTTACAAGTCAGCAATCCCTTCTGCGCTCATCTCTTCCAGCACGTCCGCATTCACCTGTGCCAGCGAGCGATCCATTGCCTTCACCCTTTTTCGTTCTCAAAATCAATTTTCACCTTCAGCCCGTTCTTGGATGCCACACTGGCCAACGTTGCGAGGGTGATATTGCCACTGCCTTTGATGATCTTGGTTGCCATTGAAAGGCTGAGTTCATTTTGCTTTGCAAATGCTCTGAAACTCAGATTCTTCTTTTGCATCAGCTCAACGACCATCTTGGAAACATCCTCCAACATGGCCGATAAAACCTTCGCTTCTGCTTCTGCCTCTGCATCAGCTGCCTGAATTTCTTCAGGGCTTAAATACTTGTCAAAAGCATTATCTACTTTAACAAGTTCGATGTTTTTTCCTTTCACAACTTCACCTCGCCACCCTTCAGTTTATTGCGTCGCGTGCGTGCTTTCTTAATGTCGGCCTGTTGAGATGACTTGTCCCCACCCAGCAGTAAGACTGCGACCGTGTGTCCATGAAAGCAGTAGTAAAGACGGAGACCACGCGCTCTATCCCTCAGCTCGAAAAGTCCTTCCCCAAGGTGTTTGGACACCGGCATACCCAAGTCGTAGCCCATGATTTCGAGCAGGCGGATGAGCTTTCGGACCTTCTGAATGTCGTTTTTGTCCTTGAGGGTCTCCAAAAACTGCTCCAGCGCGTCCTTTTTTCCCTCCTCCTTGTAAGCCAGTACTTGCACGCAACATCTCCTCATCGGCGCAATATGTATCTTTATTAAGTAACGTACCTTAAAAAAGGTACAAGGTCACTTACCGGACCCATTCTCATCCACCCAAATCTGGACGCGGTTTCAGGGGGTAACCTTTTGAGCTGCTTCACCAGCTCATAACCCCAGAGGCAAAGAAACTATCTTACAATCAACTATACACTAACCTAAATTTACGAGTAAACATAGCATCGTTGTAATACTTTAACGAAACACACTATCGGATAACGTCCATTATCCGAAACTTTGACCGTTCCAGACCCTGAAAAAAAGGCAGGGAGAAGAACTTTCGGTACTCCGTCTGGCATTTTATCCAATAAAGATGTAATGTTGACTTAAGCCGGAAGCCCCAAAGGACAACGATGTTGTCAACAACCAAGCCAAGTTTCATAATCTCGTATTGTAAATTTCATATGCATGAAATATAAATCATGAGCAAACGAAATGAGGAACAAATGAATTATGAAAACTCTCGTGCAGGTGAGCTTGGTCTTCATCGAGGAGGCCTTCGGAAAGGGAAGTGTCGCCCTTGAGGGAAGCTGTCCGCTGCCTGCTGGCCTCTCCCTTCAAACGACTTCATCGGTGGAAGCCTTCGGTTTCCGATTCCTCGGCACCCTGGGGACTCTGATTGTCATTTCCGGTCTCCCAAAGACACAACACGTTCTGGCCCTCGCCGCTGAACTCAAGAGCCTGCCCGCACCTCGTGTGTTCGCCATAAAGCAAGCAGACAAAGAACTTGCAGGTCTGCTCGTCGCCAACGACATCGCCCACATCATTCCGGAGCGAAAACTCTTCATTCCCGAGCTCGGCCTCCTTTTTAAGAACGCCCCAGCTCGGCATGAACGATGGCGCGCCCAAAATGCGACTCGCCTCTCAGCAACGGGTCGACAGGTCATAACCTGCGCCCTTCTCCTCGCAGACACCCCATGGCAACAAGCTTGGAAGCCGATGGAACTCAGGGGGCTCCTACAAAAGCTGCTCCCTCACGCGGGGCTCTCGGCTGCAACCCACACGCGACTTTTAGCTGAGCTTGTGGACCTCGGCTTTGGCGAGTCAACGAGTGGCGGCCCGCACAAACGCTTTTCCTTTTTTGAACGGGACGAACTCTGGAGGCGACTGCTTAAAGTACAAACCGAGACCATACTGCGGAAAGTTCGACTCAGTGAACTTCCGCCGAACCCCATCTATGCCGGCAATCATGCACTTTCACGGCTTTCGCGCCTGCGCTTGACTGAAGACGAGCCAATTGAAATCGCGATGTCACAAAAAGAATTCAATTCTCTCCCTCGCGTTGACGGCCGCACGATTCCGTCGCGTTTTTTCGCGCAGATTTGGAGGAATCAGCCCGCCTTAACGACACGGAAAAATGGCGAGCAATGCGTCAACATCGTCGACCTCGTTCTCACAAAGAAAAACACAACCGATCCGCGTGAACGCGAGGTCCTGTATGAACTTCTTCAAGCAGCGAATCTGCCTCCCGAACCGCTGATGGAAACACTATGACAAACATTCCACCCAATGCTTGGAAACTCTTTGCAACGACAATGTGTTTTGAAAGTCTCGACCGATGAGCCGTTACAAACACCCGTTTGATTTGGGCAAAGAGCTCTCAGGGATTGCTGTTCAGACCAATGCTCGGCAATCGCTCTCCAAAAGAACACAACGAAAATACCAATGGCTCGCATCCATACCCAAGGAAATACAGAGCGTCATTCGACAGTACGATGACATTTTCACAACGCGCGTACTGCTCAATGTCTTCGCATCAAGACAAGCACATTTTGAAAAAGAGAACTGGAAATACCTCAGAGCCGAAGTGGCTCGGTACCTCCAAAAAGGAAAACCTCATCGCCCGCGAAAGGCTCTGAACTACCCCAAAGGTAGAGCCGGCGGATCACTTGATCAGCAGCGCAAACGTCAAACAGAGTCCAAGCACAGCCATGATCACATGCCTGTTGGAAAATTGCAGGTTGATGTCATGAGCGAATTGACCGCACAAAACTCTCTTAGAGAAATGCTTTCAACGTGGGTTGAGGTCAGCAACGGGGAAATTCGAATCAAGTACTGTGGATCAGAAGACCTTGAGCGGTTGATGGAAATTATTGAAGGAACGACAAATCGTAATCTTTTTCCCGCACTCGATCTCATCAAATCCCCCAAGTCCAACTAAATCGAGAATCATCTCCTATTTCAAGATGCGACACCAGCGCGTCTTAAATGTGACCATACTTTGAAGTAATTTCATTCAATCGCAAACGCCACTCGAACAAATAATCAAAATCGAACATCCTCGGCGGTTTTCCGCTGTGGGGTTGGTCGATGCATGCATGTCAGAGTGTGGTGACTTATGAGCAAAGAAATCCCGCCGGCACTCAACTCTACAAAGTCATATCAGAAAACCTCAACTCATTTTTGGCAGAGCGTTCCGAAGAGGGGCGCAATCTACAAAA
>JBDLRR010000270.1:0-7360 GCA_039799985.1 Pseudomonadota bacterium
AAGTCTGCGGCGGATTGGAAATCGAGTGCCGCCTCGTGGAGCGCCTCGAGCTTGTGAGCAGAGAGTGTGCTGAGTCGAGGAGCGATCGACTCAGGGGAAAGTTGAAGCCTTTTGAAGAGGACTTTTTGGACAGCCGCGAGGATGGCTTGAGTTTGCCCCTCCTGGCGACCTTCTTGTCGTCCTTCTTGCCGTCCTTCTTGTCGTGCATCACTCAAAGCCTCAGCCTGGGCAAGTTGCGCAATCCTTTTGTCCATCTCGTTTTTATTGAGTTGGTTGATGAACCCTTTGTTCGAAGACATTTTGGTTAACTCCCCAACGAGTTGGCCGATTTCAGGCACCGCGCGAGCTGCCGTTTCAATATCCTGAGCGGATTTAGCTGAAAGAAACTGAACCCAAGCTGAGAATAGTGGGTTTTCTGAGGGATTCAAGGCAGAAATCTTGGGAAGCTCGATGAAATCGAGCCTCAAAAGGTTGGGCTGCAGGTGATAGCCGTCGTCGGGGAGGGCACGCCTGAGCTGGAAGCTGGAATGCACCTCCGGCAGGCTTGGAAAAACAACATCATCAAAAATATAGATGCCGGCCAGGTTCGGGAGACTTTGGTATGCATCACCTTTTTTAAGCGCACCACCGATCATTTGGAACGTGTAATACACAGAGCGCTTGATGAAGTGCGCCTCTCGGCTGGACTGCATTTCAATATCAATCAGAGTTCCATCGTAAAGCTTCACGTGAAGATCGAGCCTCGATTGTTTGCTTTTGATGTCAGTGCCATGAAGCTCTGGCGAGAGAATCGTTACTAAGTCGATCGGACTTTCAGGCTGAAGAACTGCTGTAATCAGGCTCTTGAGAGCAGTGAGGTTGTTTTCCAGCATCGTTTTAAAAACAAGATCGATAGTGGGGCGCGGCAATTGTGTGCCAGGGATGAGGGCAGAAGGAATGATTTTGGGTTGTTTTGAGCGCGGCATGAATTCTCCTTGAAACGGGGAGAACACGCTGCATGGAATCGAAGTTTGGGACAAATTGAGCAATTTTTGGTTGAATATTTTCGGTCGTTTTTGATTGAATTTGGTGAGCTGTTAACTTCCCTGGAATTTGCACTTTCAACATGTATAGTTTTGCAAAGACATCGGTTGATTTTGTGGAACGTTTTTTTGCCAAATTTTGTTTGTTTTTGCTCGGAAGGGTTTTTGAGAGCTATTGAAAATGAATGACATAAAAGTGTTTTCGAAATTAAGCCATAAAAATAATATTTTAAGCCACTTGGAGCGCTTTGCACATTCTGCGGCCGGAAGGAGTGTCGTTCGTTTTGTGGCATTTTTTCTGTTCATCTACGTCTTTGTTCAGGCTCGCATTCATTTTGCATATATCAAACTAGACCTAGCCCTCGCTTATCGTTGTGCATTTTGGGGAGGTGTTGCGAGCTTCGGGCTTTTTCTGTCAAGCTTTTCAATCGTCCGAAAAAATTGGCTTATTGGACTTCCAATCTATCTTCCCACTATGCCCAGTGTTCTTTTCTTTGCATCAAGCCTGATTGAAATTTCATTGCTTCTCATTCTTTTGACGGCTTATCCTTTTCTTATTTTTTTTAGAAAAACGGAGTCAAAATGAAACTCATTCCGCAGCATTTGAGGAGGAAGGCTGAGTTTGAATCCTATCAGTTATTTCATAAAAATATTCGTGCGCTTCCAAAAAATCCAGATGGCTCATTTAATGTGTTTGCAGACGGCTTCCAGGACAATGACGTTGATGCCTTTCGTCACGCGTTCGTAAGTGGCGTTTTTGTGCAGGAATATGGCGCTTTGGCGGCTGATATTTTTGGAAGGCTAAACTAGTATTTCCCCGGAAATGGGACCTCTGTCCCGAACCCTGGGCCGTCCATGAATATGGATTTGTGGAACAACGCCGTTGGAAGAAGCTACGGTAAACGCTTTAAGACTCGCAAAGCTTTGTCGAGAGAGCTCTTGAAAGCACTCAAAAATGGAGAGCTCATTACTGATCCGGGTGACCCTAGAGAGCATACGGGAGGGTCATTTTTGGGAGTTGCTCCTGCAGGATCCGTTGTTGTAACTCAGCAGGAAAGGCGGGGAAGAAATACTTTATTCTTCGACTTTGAGCAGAGGTTTTTTCTTACAGTGAACGAATTTCTTGAGAAAATTCGGTCCGGTAAATATCCCCGTTACACTATAAGATTCAGGAACGGCCGAGCCTTTCCAGTTGCACGGAGAGATTTCAACGCATCCAATAATCTTGGATGACCTGGAATCCTCGACTCTTCGAGACGGAGGAAAAGTTTGTCGAATTGGCATGGCGCAAATACTCGAGCGTTTCGTGTCAATGAAGATTTCGAACCGCCATGTTGCAGACTTTGAACTGCTTGAGCATTCTTAAGAAGACTTGTTGGTTTGCCAAACTTCAGGAAAGAATTTTTCCATCCCAGAGGTCATTCAAGAAACGTTCCCATGGATAAACCAGAATGCCATCGACGATGCGTTTTTCCTTTTCACGGCAAACCAAGATGAACTTTTCGAAGCAGTCTTCTTCCTGCAGAGCCTTAAGACCCTTGAAGTGCTTTTGCGATACTTTGGCTGACGATTTTGCCTCGATTGCAATTTTACCATCCAGAATAAAATCCACTTCAAAGGCGCTTGTACTTCTCCAATAGTGGAGGGTGCGTGTTGGCTTTTTGTAGTCAATCCAAGCGCGCAATTCGAGAAATAAAAAGTGTTCGAAAAAATCGCCGAACTCTTGGCTCGATTCTGAAATGGATTCTAGTCGGCGCAGCGCCTTCACGACACCCATATCAAAGAAATAAAACTTTGCGGTTGCCATCGCCTTGCGTTTCACGCTCCCGGTCCAGGCTGGAAGTTCGTAACCAAGAAGTGTTTCTTTGAGAATCTGAAAATAGTTCTGCACTGTTTGTCTTGAAACACCAGCATCACTTGCGACTGATGTATAGTCCAATTGTTGCGAATTGCACGCCGCAGCAATTTCAAGAAATCGAGCAAATGCAGGAATGTTGCGGGAAACACCTTCTGCAATGATCTCTTCTGCAAGATAACGCGAGACGTAGCTCTGCAACAGGTCATCTGCATCATCGGCAAAATAATGATTGGGAATGAGCCCGTTTCGCATGGCTCTTATCAATTGAAATCCTGACTGTTGGAGCTCCCGATAAATAAACGGATGAAAAGCACGGTCACGACCTCTGCCCCCCAGGAGATTGACTCCACTTCGCTTCAGCGAACGTGCACTGGAGCCTGTCAGTAGAAAGCGAATTCCGCGCTCCTCGATAAGATAATGTACTTCGTCCAGCAGCTCTGGGCACTTCTGGACTTCATCAATAACAATGAGACAGTCTCGCCAACCTTCGGCCTCAATCTCTTGTCTCAGCCGAGTTGGATCAGCTTTGAGTCGAAGAAGCAGGCCTTGGTCGAGAAGACTGAAGGACTTTTTTGCAAGGGGCAGTATTTCGTGCCGGATGTAGGTCGACTTACCCGTTTGGCGGGGGCCAAATAGGAACACGGTTCCTTTTTTGACGAGCGGAACGATATCTATCATCCTGTTAATATAAGACATTTCTTCTCCGTAAGCGCTGATAGCGAATTTCATGATATTCGCTATCAGTGCTTACGTCAAAGGCGTTTGAATCCTGGCTCAAGGCAGCTGCCGCAGCAAGCTGAGAGGCTCGTCCTGTAGTTAACCCCTCCCCGGGATCGGACAATGGAATCGCTTCAACTCGACAATATTTTCGCCAACTATTCTGATGTCGAATCAACGTGAAGCTCCGAACAAAATGCCGTAGCTCGGCCGATAAAACTGCGATTCCTATGATCACATCGTTTTCGGTGAACCCTTCGGCCTGCAAGACGACAGCTCCCGCCTTTCTTTCTTGGATACAATCAAGAGCAATTCCGAAAGAAGAATTTACTCCAACACACCAGAGAAATTTCGACGTTCATTTCAAGAGAGCGTTTCCAGCGCGGTAGTCATCTGAGTGCAGCGGATGTGCGGGGATGCAAAGAGCGAGCAAGCCTTGCGGCTGACTCGCTCTTTGGTTTTGGAAAAGAAAACCTTCGAAATTTTCCCCAAATAACCTCTTCAACAATTTTGCTCGAGCCAGTTTTCAAGGTCTGAGGTGGATTGGAAATCGAGTGCCGCCTCGAGGAGTGCCTCGAGCTTGTGAGCGGAGAGTGTGCTGAGTCGAGGAGCGCTCGACTCAGGGGAAAGTTTAAGCCTTTTGAAGAGGACTTTTTGGACAGCTGCAAGGTTGGCTTGGGTTTGGCCTCTTTCGATTCCCTTCTCAATTCCCTTCTCAATTCCTTCCGCGAGTCCGGTTTTAATACCTTCTTCCCGCGCATCACTCAGAGCCTCAGCCTGGGCAAGCTGCGCAATCCTTTTGTCCATCTCGTTTTTGTTAAGTATGTTGATGAACTCTTTGTTCGAAGACATTTTGGTTAACTCCCCAACGAGTTGGCCGATTTCAGGCACCGCGCGAGCTGCCAACTCAATATCCTGAGCGGATTTGGCTGAAAGAAACTGAACCCAAGCTGAGAATAGTGGGTTTTCCGAGGGATTCAAGGCAGAAATCTTGGGAAGCTCGATGAAATCGAGCCTCAAAAGGTTGGGCTGCAGGTGATAGCCGTCGTCGGGCAGAGCACGCCTGAGCTGGAAGCTGGAATGCACCTCCGGCAGTCTGGGAAAGACCACATCATCAAAAATATAGATGCCGGCCAGGTTCGGGAGACTTTGGTATGCATCACCTTTTTTAAGCGCACCACCGATCATTTGGAACGTGTAATACACAGAGCGCTTGATGAAGTGAGCCTCTCTGCTGGACTGCATCTCAATATCAATCAGAGTTCCATCTTGAAGCTTCACATGAAGATCGAGCCTTGACTGTTTACTGTTGATGTCAGTGCCATGCAGCTCTGGCGAGAGAATCGTGACCAATTCAATAGGACTTTCAGGCTGCAGAACTGCAGTGATGAGACTCTTGAGAGCAGCGAGGTTGTTTTCAAGCATCGTTTTGAAAACAAGATCGATGGTGGGGCGCGGCAATTGTGTGCCAGGGATGAGAGCGGATGGAATGATTTTGGGTTGTTTTGAGCGCGGCATGAGTCCTCCTTGAAACGGGGAGAACACGCTGCGCGGAAGTGCAACGCTCTTCAAAACGCATTGAGGATGCATGAAAACTTTTGACCAGGTTGGATGAAAATCATTCATAGTGAAATGGCCATTTCTGTGGGCGTGACTGGAGCTGTGAAGTCCAAGGGCTCGGGAAACGAGCGGCAGCGGCGGCCATCTGTTGATGCAGATCCTTCACAGAACCCGACTGTAATGCCTTGTCGGCTGCAATTATTCCCGGGTCGACGTCACCTGTAGGTTTCAATCTGGTGAACGGCTCGCCTTCGCCCGCCCTGTGAGAGTGGCAAGTCGCGGGGCGTGTTGAAGTGAACCCTTTTTCATTCCGGAAATTTTTCGAATCTTTTTTTACGTGGATGGATGAAAATTTGTGGTTCTGTTCAGATGTGATTTTGGATTCGAAATTGTCGTGGGAAATAGTCTCGCAGTGAAGATTTTATTTCAGCCAACAAAGGACTGAAAAGTGAGTGATGAGCTTATTTTCCGAATTTTTGAACGTAATTCGGGTGACATGGATGGGCTAACCATCTGGAATAAATGTTCTTATAGATGCTTTACTTTGGGATACTACTATATTAAAGTAAACCAAGGACAGATCCGATGACAACTTTTGAGGTGAAGTTCTGGATCAATTCGCGTGGCCAGTGCCCAGTCGAGGAATGGCTGGAGTCACTCGACAAAATTCACAAAAAGCGAATGTTCGCACTGCTTCGGATGCTGGGAGAAATTGGTCGGGAACTTCATCTTCCGCACTGTCGGGCATTGGGTGGGGGTTTGTATGAACTGCGAGATACCGGACGGGGTCCGGGATACCGAATCTACTACTGCTTTGAGGGTGAAAGTCTCATCATCTTATTGGCGTCTGGCAAAAAGACGTCCCAAGAACGTGACATAAAGACCGCTTTGACATGCATGGAGGATATGGCATGAGCAAGAAGAGCGAGCGCATAAAAGCCATGCCTACTTTGGAAGAAGTCGAAGCTAAGCTTCTGAGCCCTGAAGAGCGCGCGGAAGTGGACCAGCAGGCAGACAAGATGATCGCCGCAATGCGTGAGCTGCAAGAGAGCGTTTCCAGCGCGGTAGCCAGTTACATGGCGAAAGAAAAAATTGGATTCAATGAATTGACGCGAAGGTTGGACACAAGCAGTCGCCAAACGTCCAGGCTCCTCAAAGGAGAGGCAAATCTCACCATGGCCAGCATCGCTGAACTTGCGGCGTTGATGGGAAAAAAAGCCAGGGTCGTGTTCGAATGATGAGTTTTGGAATTTGAGAAGAGTTTGGGCGTGCTGTAATCCAGACTGATGTGATTGTAGTTACCCCCGGGGCAGGGACCATCCCGCAATGCTAGACAGAGATTGAAAAATACCGATCCAGCTCATGGCTTAAATTTGCACTGTCTAAAACTTCTGAAGGGGTGAAAGTGATCCGAAATTCAACAAAGCTTTCACTGGGTGAGTTTGCCCTCTTTGACTGACATTCAATGTTCCCACCATGCGCTTCTACAAACTGCTTTGCGATATGCAACCCGAGGCCTGTGCCATTGGCTTTCCCTGAAGTATGAAACTTGTCGAAGATTTTTTGAAGGTCTTCACTCTCAATATAACTTCCCGAGTTTCTCAAGAATATAGTGAGAGTTGAATCTGCTTCGGCGGTCCGAACTGTCAATGTTGCTCTGCTGGGCATTGCCTCCAGCGCATTTTGCAAAATGTTCACGATGACACGTTCAATTTTTCTTGTGTCAATTTGAAGTTGATGAATGTGATTGAGAGAGAGTATCAAATAGGCTTGTTTTTCTTTTGCAGCTGGACCAATCAAAAGCAGGGATTTTTCAATGACTGTCGTGATTGATGCTGGACTCATCTCAAGTCTAATTGGCTTGCCAAGATTGAGGAGGTCTTGAATGAGCGCCTCTGCGGAAGTTGTTGCTTGCTCAATCTCTGGTTTTGCGACCAGTAGAAAATGTTTTTGCTCCTGAGTATCGTTGATAGATTGGAGCATATCTATGAGCATCCTCACCATTGAGAATGGACGCCTAACGTCGTGGGCTACGGTTTGAATAGTATTCACGGCGGCAGAAAGTTGAGCACTTTCGAGGGCCAGTTTTTCTGTCAATTCTTTCTTTTGCTCTGTCCAGACAATCGCCGAATAAGTCACTGCTATTGAAAATCCGACAAATCCAAAAGGAAGCAGCAATGGGTTTTGAGGCAAAATCCAAAGG
>JBDLRR010000271.1:0-5183 GCA_039799985.1 Pseudomonadota bacterium
ACGAGCCCTCAAAAAATTGCGGCGTGGTGGTCAATTGCCCCGGCATGGGAATATCGGCGAGCATCTCGCCCGTTCCGAGATTATAACAGCCCAATGAATTTGAATCAGGAGCTTGCCCGCAGATCGGCAAAACCGGCGCGTCGGACTCTGCGCCCGAACGTTTGAAACGGCGTCCTACTGGCTGCAGAACAGCCCCCCCTTTTTCGGGAGGCAAAACGGCGAATCCCGCCGAAGCCTGATCAGCCAATGTTGAAGTACGCTCGAGGCGCGGCAATTGCGATGGACTGACAGGAAAAAATGCAGTCGTCTCTTGAATTGTACCGGCGTGCACGGACATCGAAAATGCGCAAAATGCTGCGAGGCCCAAAAGGCGGCAACCGCGTTGCTGAACAGCGTCGCGACAAGAAGTCAAACTCATTTCACAAACCCCAATAACCCAGCCAGAGGGCAGCTTCGCTCGCAACCGAACGGGCACCGCCTTCGGCAGGTGTTTTGTCGGCAGCCAACTCTCTCAAGATTTTGCCTGCTTCTTCCTTTTGGCCTTTTTTGAAGAGAATCTGCGCACGCATGAGCTTGACGTCGGCGACCAGCGGATTATCGGGCAACTTTTCCAGAAAACTCAGCTGTTCAATTGCCTGATCAAGTTGACCCTGTTCTGCAAGAATTCCGGCCAGGGTTTTCCTGACCCGCACCTGAAAAATGACGTACTTCAGAGTCTTGATGAGCAAAGGTTCCAACAAAGCCTGAGCCTCGGCAAACTTCTGTTGCTCGATGTAAAAATTTGCAGCCCGCAGTGCCGCCTGCCAACCCAGAGCAGATTTGTCATTCGCTTTTGCAAATGCCTCAAACTTTTGAGTGCTGGCCGTGTGATCGGGGCGCGCATCAGGAGTATTGAGCTTTGGGTCGAGTCTCAATTTTTCTTCAAAAGTCTGATTTTCAGTTTGATAAATCGAATCGATTTCCAGGAAAGCTTGGGTCAGAGCGCGTTCCTGACGGGCTGTGTACCAGGAAAAGCCAAGCAAACCAGCGCCGAGCAGAAGAACCAGGCCAATCGTGGCAATCATGGTCCACTTGCGACGATGTGCAGCCTTGATAGCCCTTTCAGAAGTCTCCTCAAAAATCGGGCGCTTCATCGTTCCGGTCGCGACGCGACCTTGTTGCATGGTGTCTGAAGAATCATTCTGCCTGCGATTGGCTGTGAACACGGTTCAATCCCCTCGTCTCGTGGCTGCCGGAAAGCGCCGGAAGTTTCGGTCGTTGTTAGCACATTTGCCGCAGTTTGTAATGTTTTCAGCTCCAGAACAAATTTTTGCCTCATAGGTCGACGATTTGACGCTGAAACATTGAATCTGGCAGCGACCGGTCAAAAATAGACACTGTGCCTCAAAGGACGAGGCACAAGCAGGGAAGTGCTTGCTTGACTAATATCACTGTGGTGATATGCAGGCGCGTCCGCGGTTGAACGCTTTGATATTGGCGCAAAGCCTATGAGAAGCAGCAACACCGCAGGAATCTACCTTGTGTCGCTGGCCATGGAGGGTCTGCAGAATGCTCGTACTGACAAGAAAAGTCGGAGATGTCATTGCCATTGGCGACAATATCAAGATCGTCGTGATGGCCATCAAGGGAAAGCAAGTACGACTCGGTGTTCAAGCCGATCGTAATACTGTTGTTCACCGTGAAGAAATTTATCAGAAAATCCAACAAGAGATAAAAGAAGCGATGCGCTCGGACATGGGCTCCACCAAGGCCGCTGGTGAATTGCTTAGAAATGCGCAAAATCCGGATACGAAGTCCAACAAGAGCGAATCCACGACCGACAGCGCTGGAAACGAGAAAAAGACCGATTCCAGCAAACTCAGCAGCAGCGGCGCGGTGGGTGGTCAGGTTTTCCGCAGGGTTGAAATCCGAAGAGCCAACCCTCCAAGCCAAGACGAAGATGGCTTTGACGGAGAAACTCAGGACTCCAAATCCAACAACAAAAAACGTTGAATCTGTTGCTCAAGTCGAACGCCTTTTCAGCCGAATCTCTAAAGAGTCTGGCTGGAAAGGAAACGCGCCATGTACAACTCCAGGTCAACAGCCTTGCAATACACAAAAATCAAGGCAAGTTATCAGCGATACTTGGCAACCTACCGTCAGCTCAACAAAGGCTCCACCGAAGGAGCGCTCAATTTTTTTGAGTTCTACAACTATTTGAACTTCACCTGCAGATATTCCGATCCTCGCGCCTGCATTCCGATTGGTTACCGCTGAGCTTTCGCTTTTTTCGCATGCCGCATTTTTGCATTCTCAAAGTGCGCTAAAACCAAAATCCTGTTTCAACCAACTCTTGAACTGAATATCTGGCGCCAGTCATGGGCTCTGCCACAAATTGGCCGAGGGTGAGCTCAAATATCTGAAAGCGGAAATCAAGCCACCGGAGAAAAGCATGTTGATGGGAGGAGTGTCTCCGGTTGCAAATGGCAGAAGGGTGTAAATTCCAGCAGCGGGGTTTGCATTCAAATGCGCACTACCAATGACATTAAAGCCCGAATCGAAAGAATTATTGGAGTTGATTCTTGCCAGAGGGCCGGTTGTTGTTGCGTCCACTGATGTGAATGATCCACCAAGATACACCCGACCATCTGCATCAACACCCAACGCGCGGACTGTGCCGTTCACGCTGTACAAAACATTCGTGGCCAAAGCTCCGGTTTCTGCATTGACACGCGCGACTCTCTGAGCGCCGGAGTTTCCGGCATAGGAAGTGAACTGGCCACCGACGAACAAGTCATTGCTGCGCAACGCAAGAGCATTGACCGCTTGATTGGGTCCCGAGACAACATCAAATGATGTGTCCAGTTCGCCAGCGGTGTCGAGCTTCACAACCCGACTCACAGGTTCGTCCCTGAAGCTGTCGAACTCGCCTCCAACAAATATGGACGATCCAGTGGTCAGCAATGCATTCACAGATGCACTTCCGCCGTTTGAAAGCGCAAAGCCATTACCCAGGGCAAAACTCGAGTCAACAGATGCATCGTAATTGAGCCTCAGCAATCGCGCATGGGGATTGCCATTATAGCTGGTGAATTCACCGCCCACATAGATATCGGAATCGCTTTCACCAGAAGCCTTCGCGATTGCCCTGACGGTTCCGTTGAATCCGGTTCCTGAATCAAAGTCGGCGAACCTTTGTCCAAGTCCGTATGGCGGGTTTGCACCGTTGTTGGCCGTCACATGGAGCTTTGCAATACGGTTCGTTGCCGTCGTTCCCACTTGGGTAAAGTTTCCACCGGCATATATCGCAAGAGATGCCGAATCATAGGCCAAGGTCTCAACATCACCATTGACTCCGCCGGTGCCCATTCCGGAATTGAAAGCGGTACTGAATACTCCGTCAGAATCAAAACGCGCCAATCGTGATGCTGCTGAACCCTCAAATGCCGAAAACTCACCGCCCAACAACGCCACAGTGCCGCTGTTCGTCGAAGCCAAAGCCAGCACCGAGCCATTGAAGCCAAGATCATTGTTGAATTCCGAGACAACGGCCCCACTCGAGTTCGTTATGAGTGCCAATCGGAAATGAGATTCGCCACCAACTGAAGTGAACAATCCACCCGCAAGAATTTGTGCTCCGCTGTTGACCAAAAGCAAAGATTTGACTCCGGCATTGAACGACGGCTGGGTGAATCCACCTGCAGCGAAAGCACCATCAGCAAGTGCAATCTTGGCAAAATTTCCAACCAATGCACCGCGCCAGGAACTGAAGGTACCGCCGACATACGCATGTGTTCCGTCATTCGCCAGAGCGTCGACGCGACCATTGAAGCCAGCTGGTTTGCCTTGCGCGTCATTCGAATTGTGGAAATTGACATCAAGCGCGCCAGAATCAGACAGTTTGGCAAAGCGCAAAGCGGACGTGCTGCCATATTTGAGGAATCTTCCACCAACAAGCACACCGCCGTTCACAGTGCTCAAACTGTTCACTTCTGAATCAAAGCCGTCGCCAGATGTGTAACCGGAATGCTTTGCTCCCGACTGGTCAACCCGCACCAAATTTTTAAACAGACTTTCTGAATCGTAAGATGAAAAAGAACCACCCATCCAAACCGATTGGGTTCCCGATGACGGAGTCAGTGCAATCGAGTTGATCACTGCACCACTGGGAAGTTTGCTCACGAACGATGTATCACGCACGCCTACCGGATCGAGCTTGACAATCCCCTGTGCCGCAACACCATTGTAGGTGCTGAACCTTCCGCCCACGAAGACAGACTTGTCGGCGGCAACAGCAATGGTATTGACCGGAGCGTTCAATGCACTTCCAGTCGGGTACCAAGTCACACGCTCTCCTGCACACGTCAATCGCGTCAGATAATTCACCTGAATGTTTCGATAGTGGGTGAAATCTCCACCCACCCAGAACGAACCATCACCGGCATCGACTATCGTGCGAACCGTGCCGTTGAAGCCTTCCGTAAGATTACAGCCTGTCGCGCGGTCGCCATGATAATTGCCGTTGTCAACTTCAAGACTTGCAGCAGCAATACCAGGTGCAGGAATGGGGTCCACAGCAGTGAAAGAACCACCAAGATAAATATTTCCAGATGGATCACGGGCTATGGCCTTGACCGTTCCATTGGTCGTAAACTTCATCGGATTCAAAACGAGCGCGCGCGACAGGTCGAAACTCTGCCCGTATTTGTTGGCAATACCCGCGGAAATTTGAGCGGTGCAAGGGGCCGCAGGCATAGCCGACAATTGCAACAATCCGTTCGAGATCGACAATCCGGAACACACGGTCGAAAGAACCGGAGCAGAGCCAGACAACGGTGCTGACAAATCACTGAAAGAAATATCACATGGCACATTTGCCAACGTGGAACCAACCGGCAAGCTGATGCGAGATGGGCAATACAGTTCAGGAGCGCGCCAGAAGGCAACATCAAGATCAAGCGTAGATGTTGAAGTCCGCACTCCCAAGGCTGTGCTCCAGCGGACGCCAATCGTCAGTGTGTCTTCGCCACTCACGTTCGGCTTTGGAGTGATACTCAACCGGCACGTTTTGGTTCCATTGGCCGCGCTGACTTCTGTAGAACTCACTGAATCGATAAGATTCGAATCCACTCCCGAAAAGAAAATACCGGGCACATTCACTCCCGTCGACAACGAACAGACGGCGACGTTGGTTTCATCCTTGA
>JBDLRR010000272.1:0-5161 GCA_039799985.1 Pseudomonadota bacterium
TCCAGATGGCGTCGATTGTCCCGTTATTGACCTCAAAATCTCGACTTTTCGCAACACAGGGGATGCTTGCCGAGAGCGCACAGCACAGGGACTCGCCTGCGAGGGACCCTTTGAAAGTGAACCTTTTGCGACCCGCAGTTTCTCGTCGGCCGAAGGCCGGCCTCATTTTGTTCTGAGCGATGGTCAGGCCGCCGGAACGCTCAAGGTGGTTCGTGCGTTTTACGAAGATCAGGATGCGCAAAGCATTCGTGAAGCCAAAGATGATCCCGCGAAAGCTGAACAGTTGGGCATTGATTTCAATGATGCTATCTTTGATATCAAGACTGGCGGGTTGCCCTTTGAAATTCGTGGAGCACCAGGTACAAAGTGCCAGTAGTCAACTGAGGAGAACCGTATGCACTTCGACACCACTGCGCGGGCAAAGCCCGTTTTGAAGTGGGCCGGAGGCAAAGGTGGATTGCTCGAACAACTTGTTCCTTATTTTCCAGCCCAATTTGGCCGCTATCTTGAACCATTTCTGGGTGGAGCGGCAGTGTTCTTGTCTTTGAAGCCAACCGTTCCTGCCGTTCTCAATGAACTCAACGAAGAAATTTTCAACCTCTACAGCGCGATTCGCAGTCAACCGCTGGAACTCATTTCGAGGCTCGAGGAGTACCGCAGCCGCTACAGCAAGGACTTCTACTATGAGCTGCGCGCCAAGCAGCCCTTGTGCCCTGTGACGCGTGCGGCACGTACGTTGTTTTTGAACAAAACTGGATTCAATGGACTCTACCGCCAGAACAAAAAGGGCGAGTTCAACGTTCCTTTTGGTCATTACAAGTCGTGTCCGGCTGTTTATTCGTCCGACAATATTTTGCTCGTCAGTGAACGGCTCGCAAATGCAACCCTGATGAATTCTGATTTTTCCATTCTGCTTTCGCAGGCGGGTGAGGGCGATTTCGTTTACTGCGATCCTCCGTACGAACCGCTCACGCCAACGTCGAGTTTCAACTCCTATACTGGTGCAGGATTTTCCCGTGCTGACCAAGTCAGGCTCAAAAATGAGTGCAGCGCTGCAGTTGAAAGGGGAGCTGTTGTTGCTGTTTCAAACTCGTCAGCTCAATTCATCAGAGAACTTTACAGCGAATCAACGCTTCAGACTGTTCGCGCGAGAAGGGCGATCAATTCCAACCCCGCAAAGCGCGGAGCCATCGAAGAGCTGCTCATTTTGATGCACAAAGATTTCTGATTCAAAAGTAATAGAAACTGCGGGCCAAAATTTGAATTTCAGAGTTGCGCAATTCAAAGCTGCCCTGAAGCTCCCACGGTTCAGCCGGACGCCAAGCCCACGTTGATGAGCCTGTTGCGTGCCATTCCGGACCTTTCCAAAGACTCATTTGTCTGCTCAGGGTCAATGAATTCGTCCACTGATTTTGGGGTACCAATTCCAGACTCAGCAATCCGGTGATGCCTGGCTCCACAAATAACGCACTCGATTGGTCATCACCCAGTTTGAGTCCACCGCGAACTGCGGTGCGTCCCGAAACTCTTTCAAGTCTCCAGGTGAGTCCGTATTGGGCTGCCAAATATGACTGCTTGCAGGCTTGGAAGCACTGTTGCCGATATCCAATGTCCATGGACCAGTTGGTCGTAAAAGTCTCATTAGTTTTGGGGGCGGGAATGAAATCCATGGAGACAAGCGAGAACTCTCGCAGGCTCAAGCCTTTTTTGTTCGTCATCAATTCCAGATTCAGGAACCCAAGTCCAAGTCCATCTGGCATGCCGCGAAAACTGCTTTCCAGAGTCTGTAAAGCAGGTCGCCAACTGATAAGTGCCGTTGGTTGGCCATGATTATTGCTGTTGAATGGATTCGTAACACCCAAGCCAATTCGCGATGCTGGAAACGCAAAGTGCGGAGCCGTGGCATCTGGAACCTGGAGTTCTGGAAATTCGGTTGCAACGCTCAACTCGGCCCGCTTCTGGGCAACAGTTTCTTGATCCCTTTTCAGCCTTGCCAGTTGCTGTTTTGTGAGTTTTTGTCCACGTGTATTCAAAAACGCAAGCGCAGTGTCCAACACACGAGCCTGCTCTGACGGTGTCAGTTCCGTAATTGTTTCCAAGTTGATTTTTGAGCCTAATGCTTTCTTGGTTACAAATTCATTTTGTGCAAACAACTCTTTGTATGCAGTGCCTTCTTTTTTGCCAAGGTTTTGTTCCATGGCGACGTACTTTTCCAAAGCTGATGGATGATACTGAACCTTGTTCAGCAGATTTGGGCTGTTCACAATTGCCCGTACGGTGTCTCCCGCAATAAAAAAACTTGTGAATTTATTCACAAGATTCAAGGAAGGACGACCAACATCCAGCAATGCGAGCATCATATAGGCGCCGTTTTCATCCAGCAAAAAGTAGTCGACTCGGCGGTTGGTTAATTCAAAGACTGCAGCCAGCATGTAGGAAATTTCGTCGCTGTTGAAATTGAGTTCGTATTCCCATTGCTCGCGCATTTCTGAATTGACGAGCTCGCCAGAAAATTTTTCTGCAGGAAACCAATTCAGCATTCCGGGATAATTTCCGGCGACAATGTTGTAAGGTAACAAAATTGGGTTGGCTTGATCGGTTTTTACGGAGTGGCTCACAATAAAAACTGGACCAGGTTCGCTGTTGTCTCCAACCGGTTTGTTGTTTTTGAATTTCAGGAATGTGTTGCCAAACAATGAGTGGGGATTCATCGCATTGATTGACGAGAAGACCAGTGAAACACTGTTGGAACGCATGACTTCCAGAAATTCCCGGTAGCGCTTGCAAATTTCGGATTCGTTTTTGGGGTCGGTGTCCGAAAAAATGATCTGAAACCTTGTTTCAAGAAACTTGCGACGTGCTGGGAATCTGCAAAGCGCTTCTTGCCGTTCGGCCGGCGTTCCTTCGGAAAAGACCCGCAGCGTGTTTTCCATTTCGACATCAGGATTTGTTGCACCGTCTGGATTCAGGAAAAATTCGGGGTCATCAACAATGCTTTTTCCGTTCGTGCGCCATTGGTCCCGGTAAAGCAAAATTTTTCGCCATCGTTGAGAGTTGGCAGCCGTCTGGATCTCTTGAGGTCCGATTTTGTTCGCTCTCGCCGAATATGCCGTGGCAATCGGAGCGTGGGCAAAGGTCATGGCGCCCAGCAGGGTTCTCAATGCGAGGGATTTCAGCATTTGTTTTTTTCCAATAAGTCAGGGTTGTCCCAACAAGAATTTTGGCTTGCTCGTCGGAAGCAAGTCAAGCTGACGGTGTGGATTTCTGCAGACAACACGGCACCAGTGTCTGGCAATTGAATTCACGTTCTGTAAAGCGGTTTCATGCAGGCAATCTGCGCGGCTTTCTTGATGTCGGCACACGAGCAGGCGATTGGCTTTTTGATGGTTCCTGTTGAAGGTTTTTATTTTTCACAGCTTCAATCGGGCGAAGCTTCACTTCAAGAATCCAACCTCTGGTTTTTTCCATGAACAGGAAATTGTGTTCGTTTGAGTCGGCAACTTTGAACGTACCGGCATAAAATGAAGCAGATCCCCCACGTGGTCCTGCGCTTCCGGAGGCACTGACACGCACCAGCTGTGTCTTCGCAAATGAGGAGGGTTCACTCTCGAGAGTGACGTTCAGATTGCGTCCCTTCAGCGTGATCGTCTTGCTTCCGTCCAGATTGATCTTCACTTCGGTGGTCGAGACTTCGTCGGCACGGTCGGGAGATTTGAGTCTTGCACTGGCAAGAAAACTCAATCCAGGTGCACTGAAATCGTTCTGCGGCATGGTCAACTGTTTGTTGGGGGTTTGTGCGTTTCCATCTCGTGAAAAGCAAGCCATAGCCAGCGCACTCACAATTTTCAGTGAGCGAATTGCGAGCTTGATCGAACCCATGTTCTTGAGCATAACCGAGTGTCCTCTGTCTGATGAGCGACGGAGATTGCTTAATATTGCCTCAAAATAGCCCAGGAGCTCCCGAATGGCAAATTACATTTTCAATATGGTGAACCTGCGTAAGGTCATCAACGGCAAGGAAATCATCAAAGGCCTGTATCTTTCGTTCCTTCCGGGAGCAAAAATTGGTGTGATTGGTAACAACGGAGCTGGTAAGTCGACATTGCTGAGAATTATGGCAGGTGTGGACTCCAATTTCTCGGGTGAGGCTTTTCCTGCCAAGGGCATCAAAGTTGGCTATTTGCAGCAAGAGCCCGAACTCAATCCCGAGAAAAATGTTCAGGAGAATATCGAAGAGGCTTTTGCTGAAACCAAAGCGCTTCTGCAGAAGTTCGAAGACCTGAACATGAAGATGTGCGAACCGTTGGATGATGCTGAAATGCAAAAGGTCATCAACGAGGCTGCCCGCGTGCAAGATCAGCTCGACGCCACCAATGCATGGGAGCTTGATCGGACGATTGAAATTGCGATGGATGCTTTGCGCTGTCCGCCAGCCGATGCCAATGTTCGAAGCCTTTCGGGAGGCGAGCGTCGCCGCGTTGCACTCTGCCGTTTGCTTTTGTCAAAGCCAGACATGCTCCTTCTGGATGAGCCCACGAACCACCTGGATGCCGAGTCGGTGCAATGGCTGGAACGCCACCTCAAGGAGTTTCCGGGCACGGTCGTTTGTGTCACCCATGATCGCTACTTCCTCGACAACGTCACTGAATGGGTTTTGGAGCTGGATCGCGGTGAAGGTATTCCTTGGCACACCAACTACAGCGCCTGGCTGGAACAGAAAATCAAGCGACTGGGTGAAGAGGAAAAGCAGGAATCCGTTCGTCAGAAGACACTCAAACGCGAGTTGGAATGGGTACAGATGAGCCCCAAAGCGCGTCAGGCGAAGGCCAAGTGGCGTGTCTCGGCGTATCAGCAGATGGTCAATGAATCCAACGAACAATACGAAACCATCAAGGAAATTCCTTTTCCTCCGGCGCCGCGTTTGGGCGACGTGGTGGTCGAGGCTGAAAATCTGAGCAAGGGCTTTGGCGATCGGTTGTTGTTCGACAATCTGAATTTTCGCCTGCCACCGGGCGGCATTGTGGGAGTGATTGGTGCCAACGGTGCTGGTAAATCGACCCTTTTCAAGATGATTGTCGGGCTCGAGAAACCTGACGCCGGCGCGATGCGTTTGGGCGACACGGTCAAGGTGTCTTACGTCGACCAAAACCGTGAAACTCTT
>JBDLRR010000273.1:0-11354 GCA_039799985.1 Pseudomonadota bacterium
AAACTTGAAAGTGCAGCATCGTCCTCGATTCCCATGGCTTTAAGCACATGGCTTGTTGTGGCCTGCAGGGTTCTGCATGCACTGCCGGCGCTGACGCAGACATTTTTCATGTTTTCGATCAGTTTCATGGCGTTGACCCCGGGAATGTGAAGCATCACAATACCAGGACATTTCTTTGCGCCTGCACCGGCACTTGCGTATTCAATCATACCGCCAAGAGCAGTCAGGAAGATTGATTCCAGATGCGACAAATGATGCAGTCTTTCCGCACGTTCTTCTACTTGCAGACGAGCGGCTTCCGCGAATCCGATAATGGCGGCCAGATGTGGGGTGCCGGAGCGCAGACCTGATTCGTGACCACCTCCCGTGAGTTGGGGGGTGATCCGGATGCGGGGTGTTCTCTTTTTGAGAATCAGAGCAGATGCACCACGTCCTGCATAAATCTTGGCACCTGAAATTGTGGCTGAATCGAAATCGACTGCACTGCTGTTGAAGTGGCCGCGGGCGAAGCCTTGGACAGCGTCAACATGTACAATCACTCCTCGACTGTGGGCAATTGCAACGACGTCGTTGAGGTGTGACTGAACGATTCCGGTTTCGTTGTTGACATCCATGGCACAGACGCACAGCGTGTTGTTGTCGATCAGTTTTTCTGCCTGATGAAGGTCAATTTGTCCTTGAGCGTCAACGTTCAGAATCGCAATTTCCACACCCCACGTCTCCAACTCGGACGCAGTTGCAAGAATTGAAGAATGTTCGGTCCCAGCAATCACGATTTTGTTACGTTTTCTGAGCGGATTCTGCACGAGCCCGCGCAGTAGAAGGTTGTTTGCCTCGGTGGCGGATGAGCAAAAAAACACTTCGTCGAATTCGACGCCGATGGATTGTGCGATCGACTGGCGAGCAAGAGCAAGTCCGTGTTCTGCAAGTTCACCCATGGGATGAAGTCTATTTGCCGGATTTCCGTAAATCTGAGTCATCCATGGCAGCATTTTTAGAAGCACCCTTTTGTCGACAGGTGTTGCTGCAGCATGGTCAAGGTAAATAAGATCCCTTGGAAGCTCGACCCCCCCAAAATGAATACGCTCCGGTGTTGCCAGGGTCCCGATGTGCGAATCAAAATGGTGTGCAAATGGCGATATCGTGGCCATGTGCGTGCCGGCAGAAGACATGGGCTTTGTTCTCCCGAAGGAATTCCTGAATTGAATTCAAACAAACACAAAAAGCCCGGTCAGTCATGACCGAGCTCTTGCATTGCAGACAGAGTTCGAAACTCAGCGAAGAGCTGCGACGAGGTCGGTCTTCAAATAACGCTGAGCTACAAAACGGCCTTTGTAGAAGCCGCAGCTTTCGCAAACCGAGTGAGGCAAGCGAGGTGCTGCGCAGTTGGAGCATTTTGAGAAGTTCAACGCTGTAAGAGCGTCATGCGCGCGGCGCATGTTACGAACAGACTTGGACGTACGTTTCTTTGGCACTGCCATGATACAACCTCAATCTCGATTTGGGGGCGTCTTTCGCGGGAAACCGATATACGCCCGACGCGCCCGGGCTTTGTTGAGCTAGCGGTAGATAGACGAAGAGAAAACAGGTGTCAACCACTTCCTCGGGCAAGGAATTACCTGACGTTAAGCTGGAGGGTCACGTCGGCGCCATTGCGTCGGACTTTTACAGTCACTTCGTTCGCTTCTCTGAGGCCATTGAGGGTTTGAATCGCCTTGGCCACGTTGGTGAGCTCACTGCCATTGAGCTCTTGGACCTCATCACCTTCTTGCAGGCCGAGTTTGTGGAAAATCGAGTTTTGGTCGAACTGGAAAATTCGGAAACCCGTAATCACGCCCTTGCCGTCGACAACCGGCTCGCTGGATGCCTGCATCAAGATGTTTGGAAGCTCATCTTTCAAAAGCCGGTCGCGGTAGCGGGAATCCACGTCAATTCGTGTTCCAACCCTCTGGAATCCGTCTTCGACGTAGCGATCGGCCGTGGACTCCAGAACTTTCACGGGTTTTGTAGGCTTGATGGCTGTCATGCCCCCCAGTTTGTTGGAAATCAGGGTCATCTGTCCATCGTTCTCGAGGACCAGCATTTGGGTCCGATCGACGCTCAACAAGGTTCCAAGGCTATAAATATCTTCGCCCGTCTTGAAGGCTTTGACCTCGGATGTGTCTCGGTTCTTAACCAGAGCAACACCCCCACGTGCGCTGACGATGGCTCCCACGAGCTGAAGACTTTTGCCTGCCTTGCTGGTTGCAAAACCTGAATTGTTGCAAAACAAGGCCAACGCGCAGCCCAACACAAGCAGGGCACGGTTCAACGATTCGCGTCCATTCAATTCGTACGCTCGTTGGCTCATTCGCCTCATTTTCTCCTCGGGACGTTGGTTACAGACCAGCCACGCCGCCTCTAGGGATAGTAAGGGAAAGCTCTGACCTGCCCAAGGGGGCTGGCGTGGAATTGACTCACCGCCGCATATCAGAGATGGGCCCGACATGACTCTTGAATTTCTGGCATAATTGAGTCAGCCGCGGTGGCCAGCGTTCGGGAGGGCAGCCATGATACCAGCATCCAAAGAGGCTTCGTGGGTGGAGCTCAGTGCACCTGCCTTGCGCAATAATATTGGCATTTTCAGAAGCCTGCTGGATGTTTCAAAATCAAGCCAGGTTCGGTTGGGGGTCGTGCTGAAGGCCAATGGCTACGGGCACGGACTTTTGGAAGTTCTGTCGGTCGTTCATCCCTTGGTCGATATGATCCACCTGATATCACCTGCTGATGCACTCGAAATTCGCAGGATGGAAAAGCGCAACGGTTGGCCACGGGTCAGAATTCTCGTTATTGGCGCCACCGACCCTGACGAATTCGTGGCACTTGCTGAGCATGACGTTGAGGTCACCCTGGGTGATCACAATGTTCCGGCGGCATCCTCCGCATTGAAATCAGCAGGGCGAAAAGTGGTGGCTCACGTTCATATTGAGACCGGACTTTCGAGAGAAGGTTTTTTTCCAAAGGATATCGAAGCCAAATTGGCGTGTTTGAAAGATTCGGATTCTCCTTTTGAGGTCCGAGGGGCTTTATCCCATTTTGCCAACACCGAGGACGTCACGGAACAGCAATACGCGCTCGGCCAAATCGAGCAGTTCGATGCCGGTGTTGCGGCTTTGGAGAGGCTTTTGGGGCCAAATAAAGCTGGTCTCGAGAGGCATATCGCTGCGAGCGCCGCAACGTTGGTCTTGCCGGATGCCCGCTGTGATTCGGTGCGGGTGGGGATTGCTCTGTACGGATTCTGGCCATCTGCCGAGACTCGACTTTCAGCCCGCATTGTTTTGCCTGAGTTACCCAAGCTCAAACCAGTGTTGAGCTGGAAATGCCGCTCGCAGATTGTCAAACGTCTCGAACCAGGCGCCTTCGTTGGCTATGGATGTACGTTCCGCTGTGAGCGCGAGACGACGATAGCCGTGTTTCCGATTGGTTATTATGACGGCTATCCAAGACTTCTTTCCGGACGCGCACATGTGCTCGTTCATGGCCACCGTGCTCCTGTGCTCGGCAGAGTCATGATGAATCATATCGTTGTTGACGTAACCGGAATCGCGGGTGATGACAGCCCTGTTGTTGCAACCCTTCTGGGAAGTGATGGCAATGAAACCGTCACCGCTGAGATGTTGGCCGGGTGGGCTCAAACGATTCATTATGAAATCGTCACTCGAATCGGTGCGCATTTGCGAAGAATAGTCAAAGACGAATGAAACTCAGTGATTTTCGATACGAGTTCCCAGATGAACTGGTTGCCCAGACGCCGCTCCCCGAACGTGACAGGTCGCGACTGCTCGTCTGGGATGGCCGGTCTTCTCTAAAAAATGATTCTGTTTTTTTGCGTCTTGCCGATGAGCTTCGTTCGGTTTTTTCGGCCGCCGGCAAAGTGCCAGTCTTGCTGCTCGTGAATGATTCCAAGGTTTATCCGGCGCGGATCAGGATCCGCAAGGAATCCGGCGCCAGGGGCGAAGTTCTGATTTTGTCTCCACAACGTGATTCCGATATTTCTTGTCTGCTCAGGCCTGCAAAGAAGTTGAAAATTGGTGACGTTTTGTTGTGCGAGAGTAGCGGGCGACCTGCATTTGCGGTGAAAAGCCTGAATCCACCTCTTGTCGACAACATTTCTGGAATGTCGCTTCAGGAATTGATGGATGCGCAGGGCGAGATGCCCTTGCCACCCTATATTGAACGTGATCCGGCACGAATGAATGATCCATCGGTGTCGGCGATGGATAGACTCAGGTATCAAACAGTCTATGCGCGGCACGTGGGAAGTTCGGCTGCACCAACGGCAGGACTGCATTTCACCGGTGCTGTGTTGGAAGACTGTGCTGCCAATCAAATTTCAATTTGCGGCGTGACTCTGCACGTCGGTCTCGGAACTTTTCAGCCGGTGAATGTCGAAAATCTCGACGAACACAAAATGCATGTCGAACATTGCTCAGTGCCGAAAACCACGATGCTGAAAATCATTGAACATGTCGAAAACCGATGGCCGATAGTATTTGTCGGAACAACCTCATTTCGTGCTGTTGAATCAGTTTTGCTGAGCGCGCTTGGTTGGCCGCTCAAGGATGCTTGTCTGCGATCCGGCGAAGGACTTTTGAGTCTGTTCGAAAACAGGAGTCTGACCAAAGAGAAGTTGTTGGTGATTGCGGATGAATGGGTTCAGACGGATCTTTTCATTCGTCCATTGAGCGGATCCTCGATATATCGTCCGGTCTGCGGCGATGGAATCATCACCAATTTTCACCAACCCGAGAGTACCTTGGTGATGCTGATTTCGGCGTTGCTTGGTTATGAAAATTGGAAAACACTTTACACACATGCGGTGGCATCCCGCTATCGTCTGTTCAGCTATGGTGATTCCAGCTTGCTGATTTTTCCGGGAGCGCTATGAAATCTCTTCCCGCAAGGACAACGCTTGAATTTGATCTTCTTCGTCATCACTCCTTCGAGTCATTGGCCGGAGATGGTTTGGCCAAATTCGACAGCCACGTCATGAAAGGCTCGTGGTTGCATTCAGAACGTGATTTTTTGAAACAAAAAAATGCTCTGAAAAATGAAGATGTGCCTCTTTTTTCGCAAGTCGGGCCGCGTCGGGGAAGAATGAGATTTGGCGATGTGGTCGTCGAGACTCCAACCTTCATGCCGGTGGGTACCGCAGGCGCTGTGAAAAGCCTCGAATCTGCAGATGTGCATTCGATTGGCTTCAATTTGATTCTTGGCAATACCTATCATTTGTTTTTGCGACCAGGCACCGAAACACTTTCGCAATTTGGCGGCCTGCACAGATTCATGAACTGGCCCGGAGTGATTCTCACCGACAGCGGTGGTTTTCAGGTGATGAGCTTGGCCAAGATTCGCAAGCTGACAGAAGAGGGTGTGATTTTCGCAAATCACATCAACGGTTCGAAAATCAACCTCACTCCCGAATCGGTTGTTGGCATTCAGGATGACATCGACTCCGATATCCAAATGGTTCTGGATGAATGCACCCCGTATCCCGCAGAATTTGAGGTCGCCAAAGCCAGCATGGAGCGATCGATGCGATGGGCAAAGCGTGCACGTGCCGCCCGGAGTGAAAGAACCCGCGCCCAATTCGGAATTGTTCAAGGCGGGATGTTCACGGACCTTCGTGCGCAAAGTGCGCGTTCATTGATTGAAATCGGCTTCGAAGGTTACGCGGTGGGCGGTCTGTCTGTTGGAGAGCCCAAAGAAGAACTTCGGCGTGTGCTTGCAGGAACAACGGCTTTCTTGCCGCATGACAAGCCTCGCTATCTGATGGGAGTAGGCACTCCTGATGATCTTTTTGATGGCGTGATGTTGGGAATTGACATGTTTGATTGTGTTCTGCCAACCCGCAATGCAAGAAATGGTTCTGTTTTTGTGCGGACCAGTGCGGATTCCTCTGGAAAGATTCATATCAAGAATGCGGCCCATCGCAGTTCGGACGTGCCTTTGGATGCGGACTGTGCGTGCCTGACTTGCAGGAAATACTCCCGCGCGTACCTGCGACATTTGTTTGTTGCCCAGGAACTCACCGTTTATCGCTTGTTGACAATCCACAGCCTGCAATTTTTGCACGACATGATGTCTGACATGCGGATCGCGTTGGATTCCGTGTCTCCAGCCGCGGATCTCCTGCATTTGCGGGAACGCTACGTGGGAAGCCCAACGCGGTAAATCCTTCCCCGCACTTTTCACGTTTGTTGTCCGAAACCTCGAATGCATGAGCATGTGCAATGGGGTTTTGAATCGATGAACGGTATCTGGAGCAAAGGTCAGCAAGCATGGCGCCTTCCTGATTCTGCCGAAAAGGCGGATGACAAGGCTCCGGCCACTGCGTCCAACTCCAACAAGGAAGCAGACAATCCGACTTTCGAGATCGATTTTTCGCTCGAGAGTGGTTCCTTCGTTGCCGAAAATTCTGTTGATTCTGCGTCAGCACACAACATGGCGCCGAGTGCCGACCAGGCTGCGGAGAATATCTCGAGTCTTGAAGTCGGTAGCCCTGGGAATTTTGAAAGCGTCCAACATGATCACGGCTTTCGCCTTTCGGTAGAGGCTGCTCCTGCTCCTTCCCAATTGCTTGAAGACATTCCAGCTCAACCGGCGATTGTGATGGTTGATGAGCCATTGCCAGAATCACTGTCTGGTGGCGCTGCCATGCAGGACCTGTTTGTCGCAGAAGTCCTCAAAGGTGCGCAGGGCTTTGCGCCAATGGATTCGCCGGCAACGGCGGATGAACATCAGTCAACCATGATCAGTTCGACGTTGGGTGTATCGAATGCCGCAGGTGTTCCAACAGACAGTGGTTCAGAAAAGACCATTGCCAACGGCGGAACATCACTTGGTGTTGAAGATAAAACGCAAATCACTCTTGAAACGTTGCGGGAAAAACAAAATACAACAGGCTTGTCTGCCGATGACAAGACCATCGCAAGTCATCAGCCTTCGACTGCTGTTCCTTTTGTTCCGGAACCACCGCCCGCCCTTCAGCCTCCTCCTGCTCTTGCACAGACCACATTTTCTTTGGATGTGGGCGCCACTGCAGCCAAGCCAGCCGATGCAGACAAAACAAAAACAAAATCGGGCGCTTCAACGAGCAAAGACTCCTCAACCAAGAATGACAAGAGTGAAAAGACGAAAGCTGGTGCGGCCAGCAAAGACAAACCGACAGCAACCAAGAAGACAGGCACAGGGCAGGGTCAAAAGAGCAAAGATGGCGCTGCAAACGTCAAACCTGTGGGTGGTGACAAAACCAATTCTGCTGCGCTGACAAATGCCAACAATGTTGCCATCCCTGGCGCAGTCAAGGGTCTCAGTAAGGAAGCGCGCATCTTGTTGGCACTGTTTGTGCCCGCAATCGTTGTGTTCGCATTTGCACTTTTCAAGAAGTCTAACTCGGAATCGATGTCTCAGCAGATGGCCACAGAGATTGCTGCTCCGCCAAAAGAACAACAATCAACTCCGGCTGCAAAACCAACCGCAACTGCGGCAAAAACCAAAGACAAAAACAAACTCTCTGCCTCTGCCAAATCGTCCGACAACAAGGCGAATGCAAGCGACAAAAAGAATGAAGGGCAGGAGAGCAACGATGAAGATGATTCCGAAAACAGCGGATCAGAAGAAAACGATGATATTGAACTCGATCATATTCTGACGCGACCCGTATCGAGATACAGCGAAGGCAACAAGCCACTTGTGCCTTTGATGGAAATTGCGTTGGCCCTCGACCGGGTTCAGCCGCGCAGGGTGCTCACGTTGATGCGGGTTTTGCCAGCAGGCTTTGCGACAACAGACCCCTTGCAAAAGGTCGCCTTGAGGGAACTCACTGCCAGATACTACATGCAGGTGGGAGCTTATCAGAAAGCACTGATTCTATTTCGCCAGGTATGTTCTGATCCTGCGAAGCTGAGTGATATTGAAGTCTGTCTGCATGCCGCCAGAGCGGCTGTTGTTGTTGGATTCAATGACGATGCAAAAGAGATTGCCACGGGTTTACAAAAACGCCTGGTGGGGCAGGACAATCAATGGAGAGAATGGAATCGTCTCATCGAGAATTCGATTGGACTTTCCAACCCGACGGTCGAGGCTTTCGTCAGATTCGCAGATGATCTGGCAGACAAAGGTCCTTTTTTGACAACCGAATGGAATATCCAATTGGCAACATTGTTTGCCCGATCTTTTCTGCTTGCTCCGGAAAGTGTGCGTATTGAAGTTCTCAAAAGTATCGGCGGACCGCGCAAAAAGAACATTGAGGTCAGACTGGCTCCAGACAAATATGGTCAGGATGTCGGTTCATACATGATGCCGGCGTTTCTCAATCTGATGTTGAGGCATTATGAAATTCCGCAATTGAACATTATGGGCGAGGAACCAGACACGGATTCCGAGTTGAGCATGGTCTCGTGGGTGTTCAATGTGATCGCCCAGGCAAAATCCAACGAGCCTCGGGAAACTCGGGCACGTCTCGCGCCCCTTTTTGCTGAACGCGGTTTTTCGGCATTGGCCCGTCTCATTGAGGGCCAACTTGCGGCCCAGGCCGGCGATTACGTCGGAGCACATGCGATGATTATGGAGCAAATTGGTCCAACATTGGCGCAGGACAACCAAACCGCAGCCAGTAAATCTTCGATTTTGCAGACTCGTCTTTTCATCAATGCCACCCAGCGGCTGAAAACCATGCCGTTTCTATTTGTCGAGTGGTTGTTTCTGGGTGTGAAGGTTTCTGCGGGCCTGAACGACAAGGAGTCGCTCAAGACTTACCTGGTGGCCTTGGAGGATGCCCGTCGCAGATTTCCCGAACTTTCCAAAGAGATTCAGTATTGGTTCATGGTTTCACGCGCAAATCGGGTTTTGGGTTTCACTGATGGGGTTGAAAAAGCCGTGGGTGAAGCGGCAAAGTTGGTCGCCACGGTCAATGATTCCGGTTTTGTTGCTGCCGACCGGGTGTGGTTACTGATGAAACGTGGTCAAAAGAAAGAGGCCAAGGCCATGATGCGTCGGCTTCTTGTTGAAATTCCGCATCATGCAAGGCTTCTTGAACTTGCGGCCGAGTTTTCTGCACCCTGGGGCGAAGAACCTTCTGCATATCTGCGTTTGGAGGCCGAAATTCCTCAGAAATTTCAGACACGCGGCCGCGATAGTGTCTTGGTGTCGTTTTTTACTTTGCGTAAATTGTTGAGTAATTTCTGAGGTTATTAAGTTTTATAAAATTCCCCTTAAGTCCTTGATGATGGTGCCGAAGCATGACTTTGAGGGGCTGGTGGGCTCCGACCAGGTATTTCGGGAGGCTTTATGATTCGTGCCTTTGCTCCTGCATTGGGTGTTTTCACTGGACGCGGTGAGATGAAAGATGGAACCGAGCTGAGTTGTACGTTCTCGGGGCAGGAGGTCATTCCCGGCGTCTGCTATGGGCTCCGTCTTGAAGTTGCGGCCTCTGAGTCGAATACCACGTTGATGGATGTTTATTTTGTTCTGTCCCAGGACTCGGGTGAGCATCTGGAAATCCAGTATTTTGATGGACGCGAGCATCTTCATTCAATGCATGCGGTCAACGCTCCGATGCTCTCCGAGCACCCCCAAGGGCGAATCTTCAGTTTCGAGGGCAGTCGTCCGAACGGAACGTTGATTCGGTTTCATTTCGACTTGGTTTCTGCCGAGCGCATCGACATCTCGATGGATTCCAATTCGGCGCGTGACAGTCATATCGAGGAGCGATGCTCGATGAAGCTCGAAAGAGTTCACCACGGAATAATGCCAGGTTCTAACGCGGCCTGAGCCCCTTGCGCGCGTCGATAACCCCTTGTCCTGTTTGATTGGGGAGCACGAGTGCACCGGGGCGCAAAATTGTGCCGGGATTGGTTACGGCATTGCAGCCTGTCTGGGCGCGGTTTCCAAAAACCGCGCCGAATTTTTTCAAACCCGTTGCGACGGTCGTTTCTTCAAGTCGCACCGGTACCTGACCATGGTCGAGGCGTAGGTTTGCGCATTTCGTTCCGGCTCCCAGGTTGCAGTCGATGCCAAGAATGCTGTCTCCCACGTAAGCAAAATGTGCTGCCTTGGCGTCGTTCAGCAAGAGACATCCCTTGAGTTCGCTGGTGTGACCAACAACCGCGCCTTTGCAGACGTAAACTTGTCCGCGAATATAAGCACCATGACGCACAACTGCGCCAGATTCGATATATGCCGGACCGCTGACAAATGCGCCCGATTCAATGACCGCGCCATCCTCAACAACGATATTTTCAGCATTCTCGAGAAAAGCATTGGGACTTATTTTGCCTTTCAGGCGTTGATCTGCGGGAATTTTTTCAATCTGCTTTGCAACAAAGCCGGCAATTGCGCTGCCAAGCAATTCCCATGGATGATTCCTGCTTTTGAGAAAATCCAAAACATCGCCTCGCAAGCAGTTTGAAATTGGCTCATTGAGTTGGAAGAGAGCTTCGTTTGTGCAATCGGCAAGAGTGGCTTTTGTGCTCATGAAAACTCCAGCAGAAAAGGCAGAAGAGTCAAAGGGTCAGGTTACCTGCGATTCAGTGGCCCGGCAAATAGTCCTAAATGATAGGCAAAATCTTCCGAACCGTTCAATGCATGTGGAAGAGGAGTCACAAGGATGTTTGACAAAAATCATTTCAAGGAAGCGTTTCGAAGCTGGGTGCAGCACAATCCGACCGCGAGCGAGCAGGATGCTCTCTCATTCTGTCGGGACAATATCCCTGCAAGCTGCATTGTCAGCCATTATTGGCTCATTGAACAAAGCATTCAATGGTTCAAATGGGTTCATCAAACACGTGCGATAGACGATCCATTTTTTGAGCCGGTTGAGACTCAGGAAGCAAGAAAGCACGTTTGTTGAAACAGCGGAAGAAGTTTCATGCACTGAGCAATGGAATTCTTCCGCGCATGGAATTTTTGTCGATAAAATAATTTTGCGCCCGGGTGTCGAACCTCGAGGTGTCGATCCATCGGTTGGTCCAACAATGGGAAAAAGCTCGCCGGACGTGATGAAAAGCCAGCGATTCGGCGTTGCGATAAAGTTCTTCGTCACCTTGTGTGCTGAATGTTCGATTCTCAAACAACGCGTCACAAACTTCGCTGCAATTGTCAAAATGCACGCCTGTTTTGAGCGAGGGAAAGAAATCGTTCCAATGCATGAAGCATATGAAACGATCGATCTCTGCCAGAGTTTCAAGTTCGAACGGAGTGATTGATACGTCGAGTTCGGCTGCATTCACATAATGAAAAAGATGACTCAATTCTTCGCAGACAATTGACAATGACTCAAGCTCAAGCGCCGTTGAGCATTCTATTGTTCTTTG
>JBDLRR010000274.1:0-5562 GCA_039799985.1 Pseudomonadota bacterium
CACCGACAAGGAATCCAAGAAGCTTCGCTTGATTCTACTTCCCGCATTGGCAACTCATGCATTCATGGCTGACTATGTGCTCGAGGAAGCCAAATAAGACCATCTGCACGTGCTTTCCAAAGTCCAAGCGGGATGCGCTAAGCATCCCGCTTGGACTTTGTTTGCCACGTTCTCAAACTTCTCGGACTTCATTTGTAAGCTTCGTTGCGGCAGTCATTTCTTATCGTGGCATCCACCAGCAAATGGCATTGGGTAATTCATTTTCTGCCAATTGCTTTTCGGGGTGATCAGGCCAACGTGCTTGGGCAAGTGTGAGCAGTCGCTCGATCGACTGCGCTGCAGCGGTCGAAGGAGCCTTTGTTTTTTCGAGATTGGTTTTGAGTTCTGTCACCAGTTCCTCGATGTTGAGCTGCGGCCACTCTGTCTGCAGGGTTCGGTCAGGTCGGATGGTGAAGATTTTTTCGTGCAAATTAAAAAACAGGAGCAGAGCATTGCGCTCCTTGGTGCGAGCAAGCCCAAGCTCGCTGAAGCACAATTCGGCTTGAACCTGAACGGCATCTCGTCTTTCACTGCGGCGGCTGAGGATGCGGAAGGGCAGGAGCCCTTGCCAATGGCCTGCGGGTGCAAACAAAAAGAATAAGACAACAAGCCCAAACACCCCGGCAGGGATGGCAAGCCAGAAAGTTTCTGCAACGAGATCGGCAATGACAGCCAAACACGCAATCATGCGCGCTGCCGCCATCGGCACAATGGCTGGAGAATCGCTGAAGGCCACGACGACTTCAAATGGATAACGTCGTTCGAGCGAGGTGATCAGCGATTCGATAGTCTCCTGTTCACTTTTTGAAATCCACTTTTGGAGCTTGTTCAAGTGTCTTGGCATCTTTGTCGGCTCCCCATTGAGGAAGTGGTTGGTAGTGGAACATGAAAGAATTCGTCACGCTGGTCGGAAAAACCGTGACCTGATTGTTGAATTCCATAATGGCAGCAATGGCGCGCTGACGTGCCACTGTGATTCGGTTTTCTGTGCCTTCCAGTTGGACCTGCAAATCGCGAAAGGATTCCGTCGCCTTCAGCTGAGGATAATTTTCGCTGACCACCATGAGTCTTGACAACGCGCTTCCCAATTCCGATTGGGCTCTTTGGAACTTCTGCAGTGACTCGGTGTCGTTGAGGTTCACTTGCATCTGTGTTGCTTTTGCACGCGCATTCATAACAGCTTCGAGAGTTTCTTTTTCCTGGGCGGCAGCGCCCTTGACGACTTGCACCAGGTTGGGCACTAAATCGGCGCGGCGTTGGTATTGATTGAGGATCTCCGCTTGGGCAGCATCAACTGCATTCTTGGATTTAGGGATGCTCTGGATGCCACATCCTGAAACCATCGCCAGGGAAAGACCCAATGAAACTCCAGTCAGACCAGACAGTATTCTTTTTTTAATCATCGAACGTATCCTTTCAAACACAAGCAAAGTCTTTATTCACCAACCACCGCTCGAGCCGCCACCAGAGAATCCTCCGCCGCCACCCGACCATCCTCCACCGCCTCCGCCGCTCCAACGTCCGCCACCCGACCATCCGCCACCGTAGTAGCTTCTGCCAAAGCCGCGCCGTCCTCTGTTGAGTGCCGAAATAATGGAGAGAATCACAAATATGCCCATGAACAAAAAAAACACAAACAGATCAAAAAGCGAACGTTTTCGGACAGGACGGCTTTTGGTGACACTGGCTTCGAAACCTTTTCCACCATCAGGTAGGGTCAAACGAGCGATTTCATCAATCACGCTTGAAACCCCATAGGCAGCCTGCGATTTCTTCAGGGCTGGCACCAAAAAGTTTCTCAACATCCGGGAGGCCACAATATCTGGGATGACGCCTTCGAGTCCGCGTCCGACCTCAAGGCGGAATCGTCTTTCCGCACGGGCTATCGTCAACAGTAATCCATCGTCTTTGCCGGCGCGTCCCAATTTCCACGCATCGACGGCGCGCAGCGAAAGACTTTCGATTGGTTCACCTTCCAAAGTGGGAAATGTCCAGACTTGCAGCTGCGGACCCTGTGCTTCAAACAATGCGCGGATGTCTCGTTCGATGCCCTGTTTCTCAATTGTTGAGAAAAAATCAGCGTCATCGATGACGGGTGATGAAAGATTGGGGATTGCGATTTCGGCAATTGCCTGGGTAGAAATCCCAAAACACAAAAACAAACAGAACAACCGGAAAAGTGTCCGGTGCGCTGCAATTGCGATTTTTTTGAACGTGTCAGGAGTCATGGAGCCACCCAAGATGAACTGCAACATCATCGACTCCGCGACTGGTTTGCGGATTCTCTTTTGTTTTTAAAGCATTTTTTCCGTTTGAACAACACAGTCGAGGGTCAGGTTGTCGTCTCTGCTGACAAATTGCTCGTGATAAGCCTGCCCTTCGTTCCAGTCGGGAGAGTCGTTCTTGATGGTGACTGGACGCCAACGCTGGTTGGGGTCGGCGAACGGGTCGTCGGTGCGTTGTTGGTCGCCGCAGCTGAAGGTGTCCAGACCGTCAAGCGTTTCGATGCTGGCCTCAAAGCATTTCCATTGGGCAGCGCGCAGTGCCTTGCCTTGTGCATCTCGTTCGAGTGCGTGCCTGTAAGTGATTTTTGCGGTGAGTTTGTCCCAACCCAGATAAATTTCGTAGGGGATGTTTGCCTCGGTTACAAAAATCGTTCTGCCGTTTGGCGCAGGGTATGCGATAGATTTTCGTTCAGCTGTGATCAGTTGCTTGAGTTGGAAAGCCTGAGTCTGCGGGCCGCGCTTGAGATTCAATTTGCATTGAAAATGGTCGTTGACAGCGGCCCACGCCGGAAGAACAAAAAACGCGCATGCAGAAACGGCAATCAAACGCATGGTCGGCCTCGGCGTTAAAAAAGGGTGATGCAAATTGTTAGCATGCTGATTCAGGCCAGAGCAAATTTCATAATGTTGCTTTCCGCTTTTATTCGCATCTCACTGGCATTTCTGCGGCTGTTTTTTTTTTCTTGATTCGGGTTGCAAAATCAGCAAAGACTCCCTCACCTAGGGCTGCAGTGACCTTGCGTGGCCCGGATACGGGGGCCTCAATGTCCAATGAACGTGATGTGGCATTCTCCGAACTTTCAAATGCTATGAGCATGTTCAGCCGGATTTCGCCGACAAGGTATTGGTCGGACTTGCTGTTGAGTGCCGGACTGGGCTGGTCTGGACTTTGGATTTCAGCTTTATCCGATTCTTTTGGCGTTGCGGCATCGGCATTCTTCATCGCGGTTGTGTTTCTCTACCGTGCGACTGCCTTTATTCATGAAGTTGTCCACGTCCAAAGAAAGCTGCCTTTTTTTCGCCGAGCGTATGACTTCATCATTGGCTTCGCCAATTGTTATCCAAGTTACATCTACGAACCTCACTTCTATCACCACTTGACCCGTTGTTATGGAACTAAAGACGACCCCGAGTACAATTCACTGGAGGGCAGGGGAAAGTTGAGAGTTCTTTTGTCGCCGGTTTTGCTTTCTTTTGTTTTGCCAATTTATCAAACGTTCAGATTTGTTTTTTTACCTTTTCTGTATCCTTTTCTCGGTTCTGAAAAAATGCGTTTCATTTATGAACGCATGTCAACATTGGTGTTCAATGCGGAGTACCGTCGACCACATGTGAGCGATGAGGCACTCAGTGAAATGGTTCGTTCAGACTTGGCATGTGCAAGCTATCGGATCGGAGCATTTGCCCTGACTTCTCTGAATATTTTGCCTTTGCGCTTTATAGTCTTGTGGTATTGCACCATTGTTTTGGGAAGCATCATGAACATGTATCGTGCACTGGCAAATCATGATTATTCTCGGCCGTTCGAACGCCGCAGCAGGTTTGAGCAGTTCCTGCAGTCCAAGACGTTGTCACCGCATCCGATCAATGAAATTTGGGCTCCACTTGCGATGGGCTACCACGCCTTGCATCATCTTTCGCCTGCGATACCGTATCATGAATTGCCCAACGCACATCGGTACATCATGAACAAACCCTCAATCGCTTGGTTGTACCTTGAAACAATGAGGGGCGGTACTCAAGTGTCTGCTGTCAATGAGCCCAGTCCACAACCAGAAAGGTTGTGTCGTCGCGATCCCCTTCTTTACCCCACAGCGATTCAATAGAGTCATGAATTATTTTTGAAACTGCCGACGGTGTCGTGTCGCGGGATTCTCCCAGCAGAGATCTTAGTTTTCTTTGTGTCAGGGTTTTTCCGGATGTGCCTTGGTTTTCCACAAGACCGTCCGTATAGATAAACAATCGGCCGGATTTTGGAATCTCAATCGTGTTGAGTTCAAATTTGGTGTCGCTGTGTACACCCAATCGCCGCCCAGGCGCAGGAATGAACTCAAAGCCTTTGTCGTCGCCCAAAACCAGGGGAGGATGCGCACAGTTGATGAAACTGAGTTTCTGGGTCTTTCTTTGAATCGCCAGAAAGAGTCCTGTGGCCACGAGTCCTGATTTGCCAGATGTTGCCAACAGAGTCTGATTGACTCTTTCAACGATTTTTCCGAGCCGCACATCTGGTTCTATTCTTCCGGAAGTGTCGTGAAGTTCTCCCATCACGGTGCCACTTACAAAACTTGCAAGCATGGCGGAGGTCAATCCATGCCCGGTGACGTCGACCATTGCGAGGTAGAGTGTGTCGGAAGATTCGTCCAGATAAGTTGTGAACCAGTCTCCTCCGTTTCTTCGGGCGGGTCGGTAATAGGGTTGCGAAGTGAATCCCTTTGCGTTGAAAGGCTCAGGGAGAAGAATGCGCTGAAGGACTTCGGCAGTTTCGAGTTCAAATTCCAGGCTTTTGCGCATCGATTCTTCTTCCCGGGATCTCAGCTCCAACTGTTTGATGCGGTCGGCGAGGGCAATCGCCATGATGACACCCTCGAGTGCGAGCACCGAGACAAGGTAATAAACCGAGCCAACGTCATTGCTGTTTCCAATCAGGCGATTCACAACATAGACAGCTGCAGCAATGGGAATGGGGGCAAAACTGAAGCACAAGATGATTGCGTTTCTCGAGCGGGATTTTGCAGCGACGTAAATAACTCCACCGAGCATGCCCAGAACCGCAATGATGTTGCCCAGCAGCAGAGCTCCAACAGGTTTTGCGAACAGAAGCGAGAATCCATAGGGGATGAAAGAGAGTGATGCAGTGTACACGATGATCTTGACCCTGCGGGTCATGACCGCATGGAATCGGGCAAAAAGCGACAGGAAAATGAAAATAAACAGATAACCCAAGAGCAGACCACCGCCCGTCACAACGAAATAGTTTGCCGAGTTTGGGAAAATCCAATTCCACATGAAGACCAGACCAGGCATGTGGATCAGGTGAAGAAATATTTCTGTGCCGATGTAGAAAATGTAAAATCTGTCGCGCGTTTGCGCATAAATATAGGAATTGTAGATAATCAGGCAAAGAACGATTCCCACGAAAATGAGCCATGGAAGAAAGCCTTGCAGGCGTTTGTTCAGAATATACTCGGGTGTTGAAAGCGAGAAGTCGATTCCGGTTGCATAGCCAATGCGTGATGTT
>JBDLRR010000275.1:0-4097 GCA_039799985.1 Pseudomonadota bacterium
TCACAATATATACCTCAATTTTTTGAAATGGAACTCCGCTTGCAAGAGGTGCTCGCTCAAGTAAGCCTGGCCACCCGTTGAACCACCTGCGAGAACATCACATTCAAGGCTTTCTTGGAGGCGACCGGAACGAGAAGGAAGCTCAGAGATGGTTGACAGCTCGATGGCACGTTCATAGCATTTCCGTTTCCGGGAGTAGGAACAAATGGAAACAGTTTCAGCAAGCGAAGTCGCAGCTGCGCGCGAACGCCTGACGAGATGTCGACGACTTGTGGTGAAAATAGGATCGGCACTACTGGCGGATTCAAACCCTGATCCATTTGCCCGACTCGCTGAGCAGGTTTCAATGCTCAAAGCGCAAGGCATCGACGTTGTTGTTGTCAGTTCTGGCGCAATTGCTCTGGGTCTCAAACCACTTGGTTTTGTCTCGAGACCCAAATTGCTGGCCGACCTGCAGGCTGCTGCGTCGGTGGGTCAAAGCATTCTCATGGCCCGTTGGCAAAAAGCATTCCACAAAAATGGTCTTCAGGTGGCACAAATCCTTCTGACCCATGATGACGTCGATGACCGCGAACGATATTTGAATGCACAAAACGCTATCCGAAAACTTATTGAATATAATGTGGTTCCTGTCGTGAATGAAAACGACACCGTCAGCGTCCGCGAGATCAAATTCGGTGACAACGACGAATTGGCCGCCCACATTGCAGGCCTTGTGGAAGCCGACGTGATGGCCCTTTTGACCCAAACCAACGGACTTTTTAGCTCTGATCCACTCGTGAATCCCGAGGCACGACGATTGCCGATGGTAAAATCGGTTTCGAAAGAAGTGGAAGCACTTGCCAGCGGAGCCGCGAATTTAGGTACAGGTGGCATGAGTTCAAAATTACGGGCAGTTCAACACGCTGCGCGACATGGGTCAACGACCCTCATCCTTCCGGGTCGCGAGGATTCTGTTTTGACACGCGCGCTCGCCGGAGAAGACCTGGGTACACATTTCATTGCACCTGATAGAAAGTCAGGACGAGCGAAACAACGTTGGCTCGAACTTGCAGTACGTGCTCAGGGAAGAATCGTGGTTGATCCCGGTGCCACGCAAGCTATTCGCAAGAACGCCAGCCTTCTTTTTGTTGGTGTCAAAGAGGTGCATGGATTCTTTCGTCCGGGAGATCCTGTCGACATCATATCAAGTGAGGGGACTCCCGTAGCCCGCGGTCTTGTTGCTGTTTCATCTGCAGATCTGCAAAGGGTTTGCGGTAAAAAACAACTCGAAGCGGAAGAAACATTGGGATGTCCGGTGCCACAAGAAGTTGTTCATCGCGACAACCTTGTCCTTTTGGAGGGAGGCTACAATGCTCAAAAACCTTGATAACGGAAACATCGTCATCAGAGAACCAGACGAAAGCGTTCTCGCCCGTATCCTCGCTGAGCGGGCAAAAACCGCCTCAACAAGACTTTCCCGCACAGCTTCCGCATCCAGAACTAAAACATTGCGAAAAATCGCATCAGAACTGCGCACAACAGAACATCAAAAAAAAATACTCGAAGCCAATCTTATGGATTGCAATGCCGCGATAGCTAACAACGTCAGCAACGCGCTACTCGATAGACTGCGTCTCGACAAAGCCCGGCTGGATTCACTTGCCGCGAGCGTCGACGAGATTGCGGAAATGACAGACCCTATAGGGAGCATCGAAGATTTGGTTTTCCGTCCTTCTGGTCTGCAAGTCGGACGCATGTTGGTTCCTTTGGGCGTGGTGCTGATGATCTATGAATCCAGACCCAATGTCACCATCGATGCAGCCGCACTTTGCCTCAAGACAGGCAATGCAGTGATACTGCGTGGAGGCAAGGAGGCACGCAACACCAACAGCGTTTTCGTGACACTGCTTCAATTGGTGTTGGAAGAAAACAATCTACCCAAAGATTCTATTTTGTTCGTCGAGCCGCCTGATCATTCGTTCCTTTATGCCTTGCTCAAACAACAAGGGCTAATCGATGTTGCAATTCCGCGCGGAGGAGAAGGCCTCATCGCTGCGGTCGTGGAACATGCAAGTATTCCCGTCATTCAGCATTACAAAGGAGTTTGCCACGTTTACGTCGAGCAAAGTGCCGATTTGGAAGTTGCAGAAAAAATTATTCTCAACGCAAAGACGAGTCGACCGGGAGTCTGCAACGCGCTTGAAGGAATCGTGGTCGACGAAGCCTTGGCTGCCAAGTTTATTCCAAGAGTGATTGCAGCGTTGGCAGCACATGGAGTCGAAGTCCGTGCTTGTCCGCGATCGCTTTCGCATCTTCAGGAACGTTTTTTCTCGAATGTCACAGAAGCGACTGAAAAAGATTTCGATCGAGAATTCTTGGGTCTCACCTGCACATTGGCCACCGTTTCTGGAATGGACGATGCACTGGCTTTTCTGGACCGGCATGGAAGCCGCCATACAGAATCAATCATCACTCGCGACTACGACTGCGGGCTTCGCTTTCTGCGCGAAGTTGATGCGTCATGCGTACTCGTGAATGCATCAACCCGATTCAACGATGGCGGTGAATTGGGGCTGGGTGCAGAACTGGGAATCTCGACTTCCAAGCTGCACGCTTATGGCCCAATGGGATTGCGTGAGCTGTGCGCGCGAAAGTTTGTCGTCTTTGGGCATGGCGAAATTCGTTGAGACCCAGCAGGCATTCGAGCAATCCTTGGCAGATTTAGCCCATAGCCTCGCAGGTTGTGCATAAATCAAATCTTTGTAGACACGCATACAGCTTGGAGACTCACTTACTCATCGCCTGAACCACTTCGTGAACCGAATCGATGACGTTCTTCCACGATTCAGGTCCGAAGGTGAAATGGTCCCCAAGTGAGTACCAGCCAGAGGGTGTCATTTTCACTTCCTGAACTTCAGGCAAAGGCTCGTTGCGTGGCAGGTTGAAGCCCACAGGCATCAAACCAATGCGCTCGCGCATCAACTGAATCCCAGGAGCCGCCGGACGCGCCTGTTGAGCCGCTTTCATGTGTGGCTCGGAAAGCAATCTGAGTGCAGCTTTCCGGCAGCGATTCAGCGCCTCGCGCACCGACTGAGCATGAAGCGAATCTTCGAAATCGATTGAGGTGAAAAATCCCAGCCGTTCATTGCTCAGGCAAACACCCTGCACACGTTCCACCGGACACACCAGCCGTGCTCCGGGCACAAGCCATTCAAAATTTCCTTGCTGCAAAAGCGCCTGACGCCAATTGTCGTACTCGACCCACACCAGCGAGCGCGGACGATGCCGCGCCACAAGTCGCGAATGCTGGGCATGCAGTTGCTCGCGCGGAAGAATCGACAATGTTTTCATCAAAGGAATCGCGAATGCGATTTTCCGCGCATGAAACTGGCGTGCCGATTTGGAAAACAAGTCGCCTACCTGCAGGCGTGTGGCGTCGCTTTTTTTCTCGGGCACAAATGAACGCACAAGTTCGGCCTGGGTTTGCACCTGCACACCGCGCGAAAGCAAAACCGTTTCAAGAGCCAATTCCAATCGCGCTCGGCGGGTGAACCACGGACTCGATTCCGAGTTGTGATTCTTGACGAATGCCTGCACCGCACTCAGCACCACCGAAGTGGGCGTCCTGTCGAGCGGCCAACCCAAAATTGTTTCCAGCAAAGGCGTGAGCGCTTCCTTTTGCACCTTTGGTAAATTGGTCCAGAACGTGCTTGTTTCAAACGGCCCATCGTTGTCGGGATTGATGTTTTCTCCAGACGCCAATGTCATGAGCGTTTCGGCTTCCTTACGTGTGAGCATTTCCGACGATCCGGAAAGTACCTCGCCCAGATCGGTGAATTCCTTTCTCACCAAATATGTCTTGCGGATGAACGGAGCCTCGGTTGGCACACGTTCACGCACGAAACCGTCTACAAACTCGATTTCTTCTTCAGATAAATTCATCCGCAAGTGCCGCTCGTAGACCTCGAGCGTCATGGGGTCAAAAAGCTCGAATCCGGGCCCACTGCTGTGCTGCAAAGCATCCCGGCTGAACTGTTCAGCCATCACCTGTACCCGGCTCATGCCAGGGGCCGACGGCGGAGTTTGAAACAATCGTCCACCAAGAGTTGTGCGCG
>JBDLRR010000276.1:0-3243 GCA_039799985.1 Pseudomonadota bacterium
GTTTGTAGACCCGCGAAAGCGAAAAGTTTTTTCGAAACTGATCTTCGCATTGTGGCTGCCATTGGCTGTGTCTTGCGGTCAGCAAGGTCCCACCTTGGTTGTCGACAAAAACCAACCGCAGCGGTTGGAATCAGATCCTCAAGCCGCCACGACGATGATGGCAGTCCGCTCGAGCAGTGACGAAGGCGCTGGAGTTGCAGCGTCTTCAAAACTCCAAGTTTTTTCTCGCCCGATGGAACCTCTCACGCTGCAGCGTGGAGGAGTAGTGAAAGTGCAGATTCCTCTGGCTGAAAGTGTTGTTTCTTCCGGGCTGGTTCGCGGCATTGATTTTCAATCCAGCGCTGAAAATTTGAAGGGCACAGTGGTGCAAGGGCGGACTTTGAGTCTGGTGGTTGGAGATGATGCTCAAGAAGGGCGTTACAACTGCAATTTGGTTGTCAAACTTGAAAATGGCCGAGAGTTCGTTCAGTCAATGCTTATTTCCGTGATTCCTTGAGCCTTCTGAAAAGTTTCAAAAGAATTTCTGGTGAAAGTTCCTCAGGGCGTTGGTTGAAGCTGATGCCCAGTTCTTGGGTCGCCTCATTTTCAAGATTGGTTGCAAACTCCTGATCGACGGGCTGCCGTCCCGGCATTTCATGAGCAATATGCAGCAAGGTTTTGCGCAGCATTTTGCGTCTTGCACTGAACAATGCCGCAGTGAATTTTCCAAAAGCATCAAACTCGTCTACGGGCAGCAATGGCGCAGCCATCGGCTTGAGTTCCACAACCGCCGAATCCACTTTGGGCGGCGGAACAAATGCACTCGCGGGCGCAACAAGAACCTGTTCGACCTTGCATTGCAATTGTGTTCTGACCGTCAATCGGCCGTAATCTTTTGCACCCGGGGCAGAGGCGAGTCGTTCTGCGACCTCTTTCTGAATCATGATGATGGCAGCCGAAAAGTTGTTTTGCTGATTCAAGAACCAAAAGATGATGTCGCTGGTGATGTAGTAGGGAATGTTGCCGATGCAAAGAGGTGTCGGTGATTTTCCCTGCAGAAAGCTGTTGGTATCGACCTTGAGAATATCCGCTCCAAACACTTCCAGTTTGCCGCTGAATTCTCGGCCCAGGCTAAGTCTGAGCCCTTCCACAGCCCGTTCATCTTTTTCAACTGCGTAAACCTTCCAGCCATTTTCCAAAAGCCTGCGTGTCAGAGCTCCCGAGCCCGGACCGATTTCAATGCAACAGCGGTTTGAAGCGGCTGCGTGTGTTTCTGCCCTTGCCACGATTCGTTCAATGATTGTCGAATCGGCAAGGAAGTTCTGGCCAAGATTTTTTTTGGTTTCGAGTTCAAAGGCAAATCCGTCTCCGCGCGCGAGACGCCTGTTTGATTTCATGTCGGAATCCTCAGGACGGGTATGAATAACGCGAGAATGGGTGATGAGCGGAAAGTCTGGCACCAGGCAACAAGGCATGCAAACCAATCATTGTGGCATTGTCGGAACACAAACTCAGAGGCGCAAAACGAACCTGACGTGGGCTGAATTTGTTTATTTTTTCCCGGAACACAGAATTTGCTGCAACGCCACCAGCAACCAATATCGACTTCACTTCTGGATAATCATTCAGAGCATTTTGCAGGCGATCTGCGAGTTGCCCGATCGCTGCATCTTGAAATGCAGCGGCGATGTTTGCTTTTGTTTCGGATGGCAATTTGGAACCATCGATGCGTCCTTGCGGATGTCCCAGTTGTCTGCGAACGGAATCCAGAACTTGTGTCTTTAGGCCACTGTAGCTGAAGCCATGTCGGTTGGTTTTGTCAGCCAAAGTCGAGGTGAATTTGAATGACTGATTCTGTGCATCTGACTGGTGTGCCAGTTTCTCGAGATGAGGACCGCCCGGATATGGCAGTCCAAGAAGCTTTGCAACTTTGTCGAAGGCTTCGCCGCAGGCGTCATCTGCGGTGTATCCAAGAATAGTTCTGTCGACGGGACTTTTGAGCAAACTCAGATGGCAATGCCCACCGCTGACGGTCAGAGCCAAAGCAGGATATTCCACGTTTGCAACTTCAATCCACTGTTGGAGGTCTGCTTCAGGATTGAAACGATTCAACAACAATGCAGGTGCGAGGTGGGCATCGACATGATTGATTCCCAGTAATGGTTTGTTCAGCGCCAGCGCCAAACCCTGCGCAAAAAGTGTTCCGACCATGAGCGCGCCAATGAGACCAGGGCCTAACGTCACCGCAATACCGTCGAGGATGTCTGGAGCAATTCCGGAGTGTGAAATACAAGTCGTTGCCAACGGGGTGATTTTCACAAGATGATCCCGGGCGGCGACCTCTGGAACCACTCCACCAAAGGCAAGATGAACGGTTTGGCTTTCTACAAAGTGAGCAAGAACGCGGACAGACATCGGGAGTTCATTTGCAGAAGCCGAAGCAAAGCGACCCTGCACGACAGAAACCGAAGTTTCATCGCAGGATGACTCAAGAGCCAATATCGTCTTTGTAATCACCTATACTCCCAAGCGCGCCAACCGCTCCTTGGATGCCTTGCATTCTTCTTTGTCCGGAAATTGCCGGACGCATTCGGCATACAGGGCTTTTGCGGCGCGGAGCTGCTTCAGATACACGCAGCTGTCTCCGGCAAGCAAGAGTGCGCGGGGTTTTCTTTCAAATGAAGGGTATTTTTCAATAATTTCCATGAGGTCGAGGGCGGCTTTGCCATAATTCCGCAGCTGAAATTGAGCCTCTGCCCGAAACTCCATTGCCAAGGTCTTCATGGGTTCTGATGTTGAATTTCCGATAACCCCCGAGGCGACACGGATGACTTTGGCATAATCCTTTTGGGCGTATGCCGAGCTCAAAAGCTTTGCCAACTCATCCCGGCTTTTGATGTTGACGCCGGTTTTCTGTTTGCCGCTCGACTCATGGACATCCTTGGCGAGGAGTTCTGCCTTTGTGAGTCGTTTTTCAACCTTGTTTTGCCAGTCCTCGAGCTCAGACATGCGTGCAACGGCTGAATCGTCCGAAAGTGATTTTGCGTTGAGACCGCTGTTTGTCGAGCCTTCTTGAACACGAGCCATCTTGACCCGCAGTTCGTCGATGGCTCCTTGTGTCATCGACAATTGTCGGCGGACTTCGTCCAGTTCACCTTTGGCGGTCAAAACTTTGCGCGAGGATTCTTCGGTCGTGTTTTTGACGGCGTCGAAGGTTCTGTCGCGCACCTGAACCTGCTTTTCCATTTCAATCATGCGCAGCTC